>DASQYE010000251.1:0-3431 GCA_035639355.1 Pyrinomonadaceae bacterium | reverse complement strand
TGCCGCCCTCCGCCTTCATCCTTGCTCTGCTACGGTTCTTTATCCGCACTCGTGCGTAATCTCTCGGCGATCTCGAACTCTCTTTTGGCTTCGTCGGCACGGCTCGCCTGCTGTAGCACTTGTGCCAGAAGATGGTGGCCGGAAAAGTTGTTCGGGTCCATCTGGACGGCGCGCCTGAGCATGTTCTCGGCGTTCGGCAGGTCATTCTTCTTCAAGTAAACCTTGCCGAGCACGATGTAGGGGCCGCTGAAGAAAGGGTTGAGCCAGATGGATTTCTGAAGCGGGCCGATCGCCTCGTCCCATTTAAGCTGTCGCGTGTAAGCCTCTCCGAGCCTGTAGTAGGCCATGCCGTAAGCCGGGTTCAGCGCGATCTCTTTTTGCAGCAGCTCTATGCCCCGTTCGATGTTGGAGTGGTAGATAGCCATCTCGCCGAGCAGAAAGTTGGCCTGCGGCAGACGGGGGTCTAACTCAAGTGCCTTCTGTAGCTCTGTCACGGCGAGCTCTTCAAATTGCTGGCGAACCATCATCTGCGCGTTTACTAGATATGCGGAAGCAGAGGCGGGAGCGATATTGAATATGCGAGCGAATGTCTCGCGCGACTTGTCCGTGTTGCGCGTCTGTATATAGCTGATGCCGAGGGCGTAGGCGATCTCGGTGCTGGCAGGAGACCACTGGCTGAGCTGTTCAAGATAGGGGATGGCCTCGCGTATATGGCCCAGCAGGTAGTGCGAGAGCCCCAGTATTTGGACCTGCTCTCGGTACTGGCGACTGCTTTCGGGCGTCCGCCCTACGACGGCGGAAAGATTTTCGATGGCGCGCTGGTAATCGTTTTTACGGTAATAAGCCAGTCCCAGCAGGTGTTTGACCTGCGCATCGTTCGGCTTGAATCTGGACGCCGCGCTGAGCATTTCTATCGCCGAGTCGATCTGGCCGGAATCCAGTAGGCTTTGCGCCTGCATGACGATCGAAGAGTTGGCCGGCGGTTGAGCCGTCGTCGTGCGTGGCGCGCCCTGCCCTTGAACGTTGAGCGCGCCGAGCGCGCCCGCAAGCGACAGGGCTAGTAATCGGCAAAAAGATATTCTCATCGTCAAAGTCTCGACCGGGTCTTTAGAAAAGCTGGCTCGTCGTGCGGTGTGAATATTTGCCTCGAACCGAGAATGGCTGCGCGAGCCTCATCATATAACAAGTACCGGAAAAAGGGCCACTTTCCGGGTAATGCGCTACCGCCTCTATATTTGCAGGCTTATTGCAGGCGCGCGCGTGCTCGCGCCCGGCAGGCACCGGAAATTTTGTTCGGAGCTGCAAAAATTTAGATTGTTGTTTAGCACAACAATATGATATATAGGGCGCATATAACTAAGGACTGCGGTCTTCCCCGACACGGGCGCGCCGCCTTAGGCTTTCCGCTTTTTTTGAACCATTTTTACTAATCATAGACGCAGGGGTTCAAGCTTGAACTCCGGAACCGGCGGCAGCACCATAATTGTGATTGAGCGTCGCGGCTTAATTCCAAGCATAGTCATTCGAGTCTGGCCAGCGGGTTTAGGCATTAACGCTTCAACATTCCACAACCTTTGAGCAGGGTTGCCGTTTCTGCGGTCAGCCCTTGCTATGACTGGCTACTTGCCTATTTGATCCACCGAAGGAGATTTACCATGCTGAGAAGCAAACTTTCCCTGCTCCTGCTCAGTTTACTCTTCTTTTCTGCGCTCTCCGGGGATGCGCGAGCACAGGCCGTCTACGGCAGCATTGCGGGGACGGTGACAGATGCTCAGGGAGCAGTAGTGCCGGACGCTACCGTGACCATCACGAGCGTCGAGCGCAGCACTTCCGATACTATTCAGACGAATGAATCCGGCCTGTACGTCAAAGACAGGTTGCTGCCCGGAAAATACCGTGTGACGATCGAAAAGACCGGCTTCAAGAAGGGCGAGATTTCGGAAGTGGACGTTGGCCTTGACCGCCAAACCCAGGCTGACGTGGCCCTGACGACCGGAGAGGTCACGGAAACGGTCACGGTCGCCGCCGGAGAGGGCATAGAGCTCAAGACCGACCGCGCCGACGTGGCGACGACCTTTGAGTCCAGGCAAGTGACGGACTTGCCGATCCTTGATCGCAACTTTACCAAGCTCATACTGCTGACTCCGGGCGCGACGCAGCAGCAATGGAGTCACGCGGCGAGCGAGAACCCGCAGGGCTCTACGCAAACTCTGGTCAACGGCCAGACCTTCGCCGGCACCGGCTACCAGCTCGACGGTACTGACAACCGCGACCCGATCCTAGGCATCATCGTCATCAACCCGAACTTCGAGGCCATCGGCGAGACCAAGATCACCTCGCAGAACTACGACGCGGAGTTCGGCCAGGCGATCGCCGGCGTGGCTTCCGTGCAGACCAAGTCGGGCACGGATGAGTTTCATGGCAGCCTCTTCGAGTTCCGGCAGAACGACGTTTTTCAAGCCCGCAACCCGTTCGCGCAGTCTCAACCTGATCCTGTTACCGGAAAACTCATCCCCGATACGCTGAAGAACCAGTTCGGCGGCTCCATCGGCGGGCCGATCGTGCGCGGCAAGGCTTTCTTCTTCGGCGACTATCAGGGAACGCGCAGCAAGGTCGGCGGATCACGCCGCGTGACCGTGCCGACGCTCCTGGCGCGCAGCGGCAATTTCAGCGAATATCTGCCGCGCCAGATATTCGACCCGCTCACGGGCCTTGCGTTTCCTGGCAACATTATTCCCCCCGCCGGTGGCGCTGGCTGCGGAGTCACGCACAGCTGTTTGTCGGAGGAGGCGCTCAATGTCCTGAGCTTGATCCCGGCGCCGACCCTGCCCGGCACGGTTAATAACTTCACGGCATCCGGCAGCGAGCTTTTCGACAACGACACCTTTGACATACGCATTGACAGCCGTGCCAATGATTCGCTCAATATCTTCGGGCGCTACAGCTTTGCCGATTACACCAGGAATGGCCCGAGCGTCTTCGGGCTGGGCGGCGGGCGTGAATTGGTGACGCTCGGCGGCTCATCAAAAGTGCGCAACCAGAGCCTCGCGCTCGGCTTCGATTACACCTTGAATCCGACGACCGTGCTGGACATGCGCTTCGGTTACTTCAAGTACAAAGTGAATGTGCTGCCGGTGGATTTCGGCCAGGCCACGTCTACAGACCTGGGCATTCCCGGCGTGAACCTGGATGACTTCAGCTCCGGCCTTTCGGAGTTTGAGATTCAGGGGTCGGGCGACCTGGCCTTTAACGCTGGCTCGGGATTGAACACCAATCGTTGCAACTGCCCGCTCGACGAGGATGAGAGCCAGTATCAGGTGGTCGCCAATCTCTCCAAGCTGTGGGGCAATCACAGCTTGAAATTTGGTGTTGACGTGCGCCGCGCGACCAACCTGCGCGTCCCGAGCGACGAGCATCGCTCAGGGCACTTC
>DASQYE010000250.1:0-3565 GCA_035639355.1 Pyrinomonadaceae bacterium | reverse complement strand
TTGTCGTAGTGGCGAACACCGGAGATGTCCGTGCGGTAGCTGCGTGTGGGCCCGCGCGAGCTGTAGGTGGCGATCGCGTCGTCGGAGCGGTTATCCGTGCCGTAGGTATTGCTCGCGCCGACGGTAATCACAGACGGCTCTATGCCGGGCGAATGAATCTGCCCGTAGATTTTATCGCCCCGGTCTTTACCGTTGTTTCCCGCCGCCGCCAGGACGACTATGCCAGCATCGACAAGGCGGCGCGCCGCGCGGCAGACCGGATCATCTCTATAAGAATCTATGGCGGGCATGCCCAGGCTCATGTTGACGATACGGACGTTATGGGCGGCCCCGTTGCTCATCACCCAATCGAGAGCGGCCAGTAAGCCTGAGACAGTCCCTTTGCCCTGCGAGTTCAGGACGCGTAGGTTGATGACGTAGGCATTGGGCGCGATCCCTGTATATTTGCCCTTCAACAGGCTGTTGCTGCCGACAGCCGCCGAGGCTACGTGCGTGCCGTGACCGTAAGGATCGTCGGTGCGTCCCTCACCCGTGAAGTCTTTGCTGTAGACGACGCGAGACCTGCCGCTCGCGTCGCTAAAGGACAGATGGCTCGCGTAAATTCCTGAATCGAGCACGGCGATACCGACGCCCGTGCCATCGAGCGTATAAGTCCTACCGAATATGCTCTGGGTGCGAACCAGATCAGCGCCTGTGGTGTGCTCTATATGGCCCGTGCCGAGCGAGCTGATCTCGCTGTTGGGAGAGATGAACTGTACTTCGCTGAAGGATGCAAGCTCTTCGAGCGAGCCGGCGGGCAGCTCAACCAGTACGGAATCGAAGTTGCGAAACTCCTGGCGCACATGCACGCCGTTTCTGTTCAGGAAGGCATTGAGCTGGCCGCTGATCTTGCCCTCGTGTTGGAGTATGACCTCCACCCTATCACCGTCGCGTTTACGAGAACGCTCGCGCAAGTCTGAGGATGTTTTGTCTTTGCCCCGGCCGCCCTGCCGCTTATCATCTTTCTCCGCCCGCGCAGCCATATCGAGCGAACGCAGCGGAGCGAGGCCCGCTGCGTAGGCGAACAACAGGAACGAAGCAATCGTGAGAGTTGTAATAGTCCTGGTGGTCTTCATCATCTCTATTTAATGGCCGCTCCTGATTGGATTTCGGTGGGAGTCGGATCGACGGCCGTTCATCTCATAAAAGGAGTGTCGTCGCCGTTGAGCATGGCGCTCTGCGCCTGTACGACCGCGTCGTTTACGAGAATACCGTCATTTACAAGTATGCCGTCGTTTACAAGTATTCCGTCATTTACGAGTATGCCGTCGTTCACAAGAATGCCGTCGTTGACGAGGATGCCGCAGCTCAGGAAGGGAGAGCCATCGCTCAACAAAATACCGTTGCTGGTAAGGATGAGATCGCTGAGGAGTATTCCGTCGGTCATCATTGTGCGGTCGGCGACGAGGATGGCGTCGTTCACAAGAATGCCGTCGTTGACGAGGATGCCGTCGCTGAGCAGAAAGCCCGTGCCGTAAAACTTCTGGTACTTGGTCATCAGGTTGCTGCCGGTGACATAGGTGTAGTTCATGATGAGGCCCTGCGACCAGGGGAAGCTATGACCCGCGATGGTTGATGTCTGTGCAGGCATCTCGCCCTTCAACATGGGGTCGCCGAGCGGGGTATCGTTTGAGAGGTCTGTGCGGACGGCCTTGGCCAAGCGCATCGCGCCCTCTATGTTGAGCTGGCCCGCGCCCTGCTCGAACGTGTTAAATCCGGAGAGCTGTTGCGCCGTGTACATCAGGATGGCTTTGACCATGTTGGGCGTCAGCCGTGGGTTGGCTTGAAGCAGCATCGCTGCCGCGCCCGCGGCCAGCGGCGTTGACATGGACGAGCCGCTCAGGTACATCATCCTCCTGTCGTCTCTATCACTCACACCGGCATCGAGCGACGGATTCTGCCTGACGAGCAGATTGTTATCCGATTCGCCGTAGATGAGCTTATTGCCGGGAGCAACCAGGTCGGGCTTGATTAGGTTGTCGTAATGGGTGACGCCGTTTTCGTCAGTCCAACGGCTGCGTGTCGGCCCGCGCGAGCTAAAACTCGTCACGCCGTCGTCATTGCGAGCATCCGTGCCGTAGGTGTTGGTTGCGCCCACGGTGATCGCAGAAGGCTCTATGCCGGGCGAGTGGATTTGACCGTAGACTTTTTGACCCGCAGCGTTCTTGCCATTGTTACCGGCGGCGGCCGCGACCACCACGCCCGCATCGACGAGGCGGCGGACGGCGCGGCAGATCGGATCGTTCTTGTAGGAATCAATGGCCGGCGCGCCTAGACTCATGTTGACGACGCGAATGCTATAAGCGGCCCTGTTGTTCATGACCCAGTCGAGGGCGCTCAACAAGCCTGAGATAGTGCCGACGCCCTGCGAGTTCAGCACGCGTAGGTTGACGACCTTCGAGCCGGGAGCAATGCCTTTATAGGGATCGGTGCCGCCGACGGCCGCCGAGGCTACGTGCGTGCCGTGACCGTAAGGATCGTCCGTGCGATTCTCGCCCGTAAAATCTTTGCTGAAAGCGATGCGGCTGCCGCCGCTGAATTCCTTGTGCGTAAGATCGAGGCCGGAATCCAGGACGGCTATATTGACGCCCTTGCCGTCGAAGGTCGTAGTGACGGTCGAGGTCGTCGTGGTTGATACAAGACCGAGCAGGCTGAGCGAGGTGGTCGTGGTAGTGACCGTCTCCGTGCGTTGTGCCGCTGCGCCGGTGGTCGTCTCGACGTGGCCGCCCGCGCCGTTGGCTTGAATCGGCCTATCCAATGAGACATAGCCGACCTCTGGGTGAGAGGCCAATTCCTCTATGACGCCGGTGGGCAATTCGACCGCGCTCGCATTGAGATTGCGGAAGCTGCCCTTGACGCGCACGCCGCTGCTAGAGAGCAGGGCATTGAGCGAGCCGCCGGCCTCATTGTTCAATTGAACAATCACGTTGACGCGCTTTTCGTTCGAGCCCTGATCGCGCACGAAAGCGCGCAGGTCTGATGACACTTTGTCGGATTTGGGGGTTCTGGCCGCGCGCCTGTCATTCCGGTTTGATTGCGCGCCGGTGTTGATGTGGCCCAGGAACCCTAGCGACAGGGCGACCAGCAGCGACAGTGCGGTCAGGCGTGTAATGTGGCGGGCGAGAATGTTGAGCTTCATCGTATGCCTTGCGTCTCGAACCGTTCTATTAAGCCGCGCTCTCGGCGGGGCCAAGGGGGAGTTTTCGATGTTCGTGGCGTTGGTTTTCATCTTCTTCTTCCGGCTCCCTACTTTCTCTTTGGCGAGGTGGTCGTCGGCGTGGTCGTATCGACGGTGAAATCGGCGACCTTGTTCATAGCGCTGCCGGAACTGTCACCCGTCTTGATAACCGATTGAGCCAGAGACGTATTAGCCACAGATGCCCCGGTCACGTTATCCGAGATGAGCACGCCATCCGAGATGAGCACGCCGTCTGAGATCAGCACGCCCTCGGACATAGTGATCCCGAGCACCTGAAGCGAGCCGCCCGAGAGGAGAACTCCGTCCGAGATCAGCACGCCGTCCGAG
>DASQYE010000249.1:0-7608 GCA_035639355.1 Pyrinomonadaceae bacterium | reverse complement strand
CGACCATAGGCATGAAAGGCCGCTTCAACAATCTGCCAAGATTGCCGTTTCAAATCGGCAATTGCCTGGTACGGGCGGCAGCCTTTGTGTCGCATCTCTCGCGCCCTGTGCCTGAGGTCAGCCGGAGCGACAGGCAGCCTTTCGAGAGCGCCGGGGACGACAGCGCGCGCACGGGCTGACTTCTACGCTCGCGGTCGAGCGTTAGATAGGGCGCTGCGGCTCTGGCGGGCCGAAAGTGTGTGCTTGCCAGCAAATCCGGCATTTTTCACTTGCACATGGGCGGCGACTCAATGTACTATCCGCCAGCCTAAGAAATGACCTTTAGCGGATTCGAGGCTTTTCCCTTTTTCTTTCGCCCGGCGACGCCCTGAGAGCGACGATTTCATTCTAGGCGAGCCGAAGCTCAGGCATAATCAAAAGATCACCGCGCGCGTTCGCGCCCCAGGTCGAACAGGCGGTAGTTAACGGTTTACCCCGGCAAAACAGGAGACCATCCATGAAGATCAAATTAGTAGCGTTGCTGGCGTTCGTCATGCTCTTGCTGGCGGGCTGTAACGCAGGTAATTCAAATACGGGCACGGGCAATACCGGCAACGGTAACGGCAACAGGTCGGCGAACAACTCCAACGCCACCTCGTCAACGGCTCCGGCCAGGGACGGCAACATGGTTGCGGCCAGCGCCACTCCGACCAGCACGACGGGCGGAACCAGCGAGGGCTGCAAATGCTCTGCGGCCGGGATGGAGTGCAACACGGCTGCGGGCGGCAAGGGATGCTGCGGCGGCAAGGACGGCTCTTGCTCGACGATGGCCGCCGGCAAGTCCGAGTGCTGCAAGTCGGCGGGCGGTGACGGAGCGGCTTGCTGCTCTACGGCTGGAAAGACGGCTTCGACCAGCCCGAGCGGATGCGGGCCCGCCGAGACTAAACCGGCTGCGGCCCCCGCCGGAAAATCCTAAGGCGCTGCGGGCAGGTTAATCCCCCTCGGGTAGCGGCGACGGGCGATCCCTTTTCACAGGGGTCGCCCGTCGTTCTTGCTTCTTCGCAAAATTCTGAACTAATATTACGGCGTAAGCCATTCAACTCTTTGCAACTTGATTTTTCGTCGAGCGCACGGGTCGTGCTTTGGCACGTCGTGGACGGCCTTTGCGCGTGAGCGTTGAAGTTTGCCCCCTTTCGGTTCCCGGCAAAAGAGGTCGGAAAACATCTTATGCGAAATTCCTGTTTGCGGCTGGCGACGGCCGCGCTCCTCGCCGCCCTCTCTACGCTTGCCGCGACGCACACCGCTTTCTTCCCGGCCGAGACGAGCGCGCAGCAACAGAGCAGCGGCATAGACACCTATGCCATCACGGGCGCGCGCATCGTGACGGTCTCAGGGCCTACGATCGAGCGCGGTACGGTCGTGATACGCGACGGCTTGATCGTTGACGTAGGGGCTAACGTCAACGCTCCCGCCGATGCGCGTATCATAGAGGGCGCTGGCCTGACGGTCTATCCGGGGCTGATCGACTCCAACACCAGCTTAGGGATTCCGCCGCCGCCGCCCAGGAGCAGCCCGACCGCAAGCCGACCGACGGCGAGCGCGCAAGCGCCGTCGAATCTCTCTTCGCCCAACTCTACGCAGCCGCCCGGCCTTCAACCCGAATTGCTCGCCGCAGACCAGATACGGGCCGGAGGCGAACAGATCGAATCGGCCCGAAGCGCGGGTGTAACGGCCGCGCTCTCCGTGCCGCGCGAAGGCATTCTCATGGGACAGTCGGCGCTCATCAATCTCGCGGGCGAGACGCCGCAGCAGATGATCGTCCGCTCGCCCGTCGCGCTGCACGTCGGTTTCACGCCGCTTCGGACGGGCGGCTACCCAGCGTCTTTGATGGGCGTCTTCTCTGCGCTCAGGCAGATGATGCTCGACGCCGGGCGCTACATGGAAGCCGAGGCCGTCTACGAGCGCGGGCCTAAGGGGATTCGTCGTCCGGAACAGGACAAGTCGCTGGCCGCTCTCATTCCTGCGATCACGCGACGGATGCCGGTTGTCATGTACGCCAACACGGAGCGCGAGATTCGGCGCGCGCTCGATCTGGCCAGGGAGTTCAACCTGCGCGTTGTCATCGCCGGCGGCGAAGAATCCTGGAAGGTGACAGACCGCCTGCGTCAAGACGATGTGCCCGTACTGCTGTCGCTCAATTACCCCAGGCGCACGACGGCCGAAGCGCCTGAGGCCGACCCAGACCCCTTGCGAGTGCTGCGCGCACGCGTGGACGCGCCGAAGACCGCCGGAAGGCTCGCCGCCGCTCGCGTCCGCTTCGCCTTTCAATCGGGCTCGCTCTCAAGCATGGCGGACTTTATCTCTAACGCCGCGAAGGCCGTCGAGAACGGTCTGGCGCGCGACGAGGCCGTGCGAGCTTTGACCTTGCGCCCGGCGGAAATACTGGGCGTCGCAGACCGACTGGGCACTATAGAGGCGGGCAAGATCGCCAATCTGACGGTCGTGCGCGGCGACCTCTTCGACCGGCGTATGCGCATCAGCCACGTCTTCATAGACGGCCGCCCCGTTGACCTCAAACCCGTCACGCCGTCAGGCGCAGGCGCTATCGCCTCCGGCACATGGACGCTCAGCGTCGATTTAGGCGAGGGCGAACAGGCCGTCACGCTCAACCTGCAACAGGAGGGCGAAGCCCTGCGCGGCTCGCTTCAGGGCGCTCTCGGGTCGGCGCAGATCGCCAATGCCTCTGTCGGCGCGGGAGGCGACATACGCTTCTCGGCCCCCATAAACGTCGGCGGTCAGACGACCGAAGCGACTTTCACAGGCACGATCACGGGCAACGAGATGCGCGGCACAATCGGCATCGTCGGGCGCGCGCCCGGCTCCTTCACGGGAACTCGCCCCGCCGGGCCGCCCCCGTCAACGCCGCCACCACCGAGCACCACTGCGACGCCGCCACCGCCAGCGCAGGCGAGCACGCCGCCCCCGCCCGTTGCCGCCGCCGCGACGGATATTTCAGGCACGTGGAATATAGCTTACGACATCAACGGTCAATCCGTGCCCGGCACGCTCACGCTGCGCCAGCAGGGCAACCGGCTGACCGGCACGATTCAAAGCTCTTTCGGCAACTCCGAGATCGTCAACGGCTCCGTAGGCCCGGACGGTTTTCGTTTCACCACCACGGAAGCCATACAGGGCCGCACCGTAGAGATCAACGTCAACGGAACAGCCACCGGCAAAGAGCTGCGCGGGACGGCCACCTCGCAGATCGGCACCATGACGTTCACAGGCACAAAACCGGAATAAAGGGATAAGGGCCGCAGGGTGAGGGATGAAAAGAATGATTCAACATCTTGAATGCTTTCTTATTCATCCCTCCGCCCTTATCCCTGCTTTTCATGGGGGTTGGTCATGAGAAAATTTATTGCGCTCATACTTTCGGTTGCAATCGCGGGCGCGGCGCAGGTAGTCAACGTGTCGCATGCGCAGCAGCAGCAACAGCGGTCGCCTGCGCGCGGCGGCTCGCAGGAAGACGTTATAATTCGTCATGCGACGATCCTGACGGCCTCGCACGGCACGTTGCAGGATTCCGACATACTGATTCGCGGGGGCAAGATTGCGGCGGTCGGACGGAATCTGGACGCGCCGCGCGGCGCGCGTGTCATCGATGCGACCGGAAAATTCGTCACGCCCGGCATAGTCGATTGTCACTCGCACACGATGATCGATGCGGTCAACGAGCTGACTTACTCCGTGACCTCTATGGCGCGCATCAGCGACGTGTTGAATCCGACCGACGTTGCCATCTACCGCGAGCTTGCGGGCGGCGTGACGACCGCCAATCTTTTGCACGGCTCGGGGAATGCCATCGGCGGCCAGAATACTGTGGTCAAGATGAAGTACGGGCGCGCGGTCGAGGACTTTATTTTTCCGGGAGCGCCGCCCGGCATCAAGTTCGCGCTCGGCGAGAATCCAAAGCGCACGAACTTTCCCCCTATTCCCGGACAGCCGCGCCGTTACCCTTCGACGCGTATGGGCGTCGAGGAGGTGATCCGCGACGCTATGGTACGCGCGCGTGATTACAAGAAGACCTGGGACGAATATCGCGCCTCGATTGCGCGCGGCGAAAAGAACCTGATACGGCCGCGCCGCGATTTACAGCTTGAGCCCCTGGTCGAAGTCCTGGAAGGCAAGCGGCTGGTGCACGCGCACTCGTATCGCGCCGACGAGATATTGATGCTCATTCGTCTGGCCGACGAGTTAGGCTTCAAAGTCAGGACTTTTCAACACGCCCTTGAGGCCTACAAGATCGCCAGGGAGATTGCGCGGCACGGCGCGGGCGCTTCGATCTTCGCCGACAACTGGGGCTACAAGATAGAGGCTTATGACGCCATCCCTTATAACGGGGCCATCCTGACGCGCGCAGGCGTCAGCGTCTCGGTCAACTCCGATTCGAACGAGCTGGCGCGGCGTCTCAACATAGATGCCGCCAAGCTTATGAAGTACGGCGACCTGACCGAAGAAGAGGCTTTAAGGACGATCACGCTGAACCCTGCCTGGCAGCTCGGCGTAGAAGCGCGCGTCGGCTCGATCGACGTTGGCAAGGATGCCGATCTGGTCGTCTGGAACGGCCATCCGTTCAGCGTCTATTCGCGCGTCGAGACGACCCTGATCGACGGCGAGGTGTTCTTCGACCGCGAGCAAGACCTCGCGCGTCGCCAGGAGCTTGAGCGCGAGCGTGCTGCGCTTGAGCGCGCCGAGGCCAATCGACCGCCGGCCAAAGGGGCGACCACTCCGCCAGCGCCGCGCGCGCCAAGCAGGGCCCGAGACCTGGACGATGCGGAAAGCGACGGGGGGAACAATCATCGATGAGCACAAGAGAACGTATCGCCGCCCTGGCCTGCCTGCTGTGCGCGCTCTACGGCGCTTCGTTGACGGGGACTATTAAAGTGATCGCGCAACAGAGCGGCGCGCCGACCGTGCAACAGTCTGGAAGCGGCCGCGCCGTAGGTGGAGGGGGCACGTATACGATCCGCAACGCGCGCATAGTGACGATCTCAGGGCCTGTAATCGAGAACGGGACCATAGTCATACGCGACGGGAAGATCGAAGCCGTGGGCCCAGGCGTCTCGGCTCCGCCGGGCGCGCAGGAGCTGGACGCGCGCGGGCTCACCGTCTATCCAGGGATGATGGACGCCGGAACGTCGCTCGGTCTGACGGAGATAGACGCGGGCGCGCCGGGAACCGTGGACATCTCGGAAGTGGGCGATATGAACCCGAATGCCGCCGCCCTGAATGCCGTCAATCCGCACAGCGCCCACATCAACGTGTCGCGCGCCAACGGCATCACCAGCGTGGTGACTATGCCGCGAGGCGGTATCGTCTCGGGGCAGGCCGCGATCATCAACCTCGACGGCTCGACAGTGCCGGAGATGGCGATCGTGCCTTCGGCGGCGCTGGTCGTCGATTTCCCTCGCGCCGCGACGACCGGCGACGATGAGAGCTACTTCGCGCCGCCGAGCGAGATTCCGATCACCGAAGCCGTCACGACGCGCGACCGCCAGATCGAGCGCCTGCGAAAGCTCCTGCGCGACGCCGAAGCATACGGGCGAGCGCAAGACGCCTATGCGCGCGATCAAAAATTGCCACGCCCGGCCCAATCCGTCGTCCTCGCCTCGCTCGTCCCTTTCGTGCGCGGCGAGCGCCCTGTGATGTTCCGCGCCGACCGCGAATTGGAGATACGCGCCGCCGTCCGCTTCGCAGACGAGATGCATCTACGGGCCGTAATCCTGGGCGGCGGCGAAGCCTGGAAAGCGGCCTCGCTGTTGAAGGAGCGCGGTGTCCCTGTGATCGTCACAAGCGTGCTCGATCTTCCCCCGCTTGAAGACGACTATTACGATGTGCTCTACGCGAATCCGGGCAAGCTGCAACAGGCGGGCGTGCGCTTCTGCATCTCTTCGGGCGACACAGGGTCTTCGGTGCGCAATCTGCCCTATAATGCGGGCATGGCCGCGTCCTTCGGCCTGCCGCGCGACGAAGCGCTCAGGGCCGTCACGCTCTACCCGGCGCAGATCATGGGCGTCGCCGACCGCTTCGGCTCGATAGAGGCTGGCAAGGTCGCCAACCTGGCCATCACGGACGGCGACATCCTGGACGCGCGCACGCACGTACGCTACCTTTTCATCAACGGCCGGCAGGTTCCTTTGACCAGCCGCCACACGCAACTCTACGATCAATTCAAGGACAGATGAAAGGCGCAGGCTGTGGGCGCGACCCCCTGTCACAGCATCCTCACTTTTGAGGTCTGTCCCAGGACGAGGATCAAGCCCTGCGCATCTCACCCGCAGGCTGAACATTCGAGGATTGCTTTTCGCTGTACATGGGAAGGAATCTAACGCCCGAACTAACCCGCCCCGCGCCAATGGCGTCCAATTTACTGCGCGCGGAAGAATGATGAAAGAGTAGCTATCGTGGGCTCAGGTTCAATGAGTTGTTATGCCGCCTGTTAAATAGTTTTTTTAAGGGCATCCTTGACTGGCAATTCTTGATTCCACTCTTACCTTCTCGATAACCTTGAAAAAAATCCTTACAGCTTTTCAGTATTCAATCGAGTTAAGATTATTAAGTGCCAACAGTTACTTCTCTTGCAAATTTATTTGCAGTGAAGATGGTCTTTATTCCCAAGATATTTCTCTTGACAGCGTAAGTTCCTGAACAGGCCCTTATAAATGAAACCGTTGATGTACCTTATGACTCATCACCGGTAGACCCAGGTGCTGTGACAGTTATAATCTGGGATCGAAGTCTAGCGGGGGGATTCCTGACGGGAAATCCTTTGCATTCGACGGAGTCTGGTGGCGGCCACGTTTCTTTCGGCTGGGATGGACGTTCCCACTCATGGGAACTTAATGGGTGGGTAGACCCATTCCCTCGTCTGGAAGATTATATAGCTGAGAACCAGAAATGGAGATCGGGGACTAGCTATGTACTAGACGATGGCCCAGAATGGAATGCGAAGTTCAGGCATAATCTAGAAACTGCATATGATAATCACGCGGTGGGGATTTCTGGTCTATTTGGATATCAATATGACTTGTTCCAAAATAATTGCGGACATGCGTTTGGTAGAGCAATAAATGAGATGGGCGGGCTTCCTGTGAATAACTGTATGTTGCCATCATGCCACCAAAAATACATTGAGAGCAATTTAGGGCATTATATAAAGAGTAAAACGGTGCATGAAGTGATTGTCCCCACCCCTTCAGGCCACCCCACTATAGACACGGATCATTGGCATTAAAAAACAGAAGTAAGGTCTGGAATATGAATCCCATTAAAAAAATGCTGCTGATAACAGGCTTGGTTCTCATTATACCTGTTATAGCCTTTAGTATATTTAGCGCTCTCAATATATATAGAATGTTTCATCCTAATCTTGATCGTGAAATAAGTGGGCCGGTCACACTCTCTTCAGAATGGATAGAGATTGTGCCGAAAGAGCCATTACGGCCGGAGCGCGACATCCATGAAATTATCCTCGAATTGACCACCTCTTACGAACCAGATTACAAAAACAATAGAATTCGCTTTCCAGATGGGACATCGGGAATTCCAGAAGTGCGACTGATTGAT
>DASQYE010000248.1:0-3122 GCA_035639355.1 Pyrinomonadaceae bacterium | reverse complement strand
AGCAAGTGGGCCGGGTCTTTGAGCAAGGTCTGCGCGGCATAGCCGGTTATTCCACATCGAGGCGGGTGGGGCAAGGAAGCCTTGCCCTCTAGCCAGATCAGCTGAGAAAAGTTTCGGGTCATCATCGATACCGCACACACTCTCAAGTCCGGGCGGCAGCGGCCCGGACTTGAGAGGTACAGGCTTCGCCGTAGCCGTACAAAGGTGAGGCGAATATGATCTTATTGCCGGAAGCCGACGAAGACCTGCTGCGCGAATGCGAGATTGACACGTTCCGTTCGAGCGGCCCCGGCGGCCAGCACGTTAACAAGACTGAAAGCGCCGTGCGGCTCAAACACCTGCCTTCGGGTCTGGTCGTCACCTCTCAGCAGGAGCGCAGCCAGCACCGTAATAAGGCGCTCTGCCTGCAAAAGCTTCGCGCGCGTGTCGAGCGATTGAACCACCGCCCCGCAAGGCGCATCCCCACACGCGTCCCCGCAAGCGCCAGGAATCGCACCCTCGAAGAGAAGGCGCGGCGCTCGCACGTCAAGCGATTGCGCTCGAAGCCTTCAAACGATGATTGAGCGATTACAGCGGCCGACCGCTGCCGCGTGGTAGTATCAAGGGGAAAAAGGGAGTCTTTCCGCCATGATAACTGTCGCCAATCGTATCTACGTCAACCAGGAGTACGCCGCCGCTTTCGAGCAGAGGTTCAGGGAGCGGGCAGGACTTGTGGACAAGATGCCCGGCTTCATCTCCAATCAAGTCCTGCGCCCGGTCAACGAGGGCGACCCCTATGTGGTCTTCACCATCTGGGAGAGCCGCCAGGATTTTCTAAACTGGGTGCGCTCGGATGCTTTTCTGAAGGGACACGCGCAGTCCGGCACATTGCCGAAAGAAGCGTTTTCCAGATCGAACGTGCTGGAGATGCACGAGGTCGTACAGGACTCTGCGCGCCCTGATTTAGAGCCGGAGCCTCCGGGCGGCCCTTTCAAGATGCACTAGCCGAAAGGCGCGCGCGTGTTCCAACAGCTTCCGGGCGATGCCCCCACATACTGCACGCCGCTCAGCTTCGATTTTCACTACCTCCATCTCGCACCCCTTCTCCCATTTTATAGGAGGCGCTCGCGCGTCTCGTAGGCCGTAATCGAAAATTGAGACGAGAATTTTTGTTAACAGTGTCGTCGATCCGGGCGTCTATCTTATGCGAGTCCCGAATGAAAGATCGAATGGAGAGCCCTTCCGTTGAAAAGGTCTATCGCCACCCTTGCCTTTCTGCTTATAGAGGTGATTACCGTTTACGGCAGCCAGCCGGGTTACACAGGGCCGAACGCCGATTCAGTCCCCCGATACGACTTTTCGGTTCGCCTGCTGCCCGACGCTCGCCGCCTTGAAGCGACGGGCACGATACGGCTGCCCGCCTCGAATACGCCTCGCGCGCAGCTCCAAATCTCCTTGAGCGAGCTGATGCATGATCTCAGCGTCGAAGTGCTGGAACCTTCCACGAGCGCGGGGGCGGCCCTGTTGGAGAGGGCAGGGGCAGATGCGAGCGGCAAAAATATCAAGTGGACGCTCCGCCCGCCGCGTACCGTTCGGGCGGGTGAGGCCGTCCTGCTGCGCTTCTCATACGCCGGGGGCGAGCGCATCGCCAACCAATTCTACATCGGCCCCGAAGTCTCTTTCGCGTCTGCCTGGGGCACAGACTGGTATCCGCTCTTAATCGGCGCAGACGATAAGGGCACGGGTACGCTCAGACTTTCAGTCCCCGCCGGGCAAACAGTCATAGCCGCTGGAAAGCGCGTCAGCACGCCCGAAGAAGCGGCGCGGGGAAGCTTCCGTTTTGAGGTTGTCCATCCGACGTACCTAGCATTTGCCGCCGGTGCATTTACAGCAGTCCGGCACAGCAGCAACGGCGTCGGCGTCCCTCCTGTATCGGCTTACGTGCTGCGTCCCCGCCAGCACATGGAATCGTACCTGGACGGCGTGCAAAGAATGCTGAAGGTGCTCGCGCGGGAGTTCGGGCCTTATCCCTTCGACGACTTCGCCCTCGTCGATATACCCAGGGAGCTGACGAACCAGGCAGGCTTTTACGCCGCCGCCGCGCAGGGTTTCGTCCTGACTAACAGCCGCGCTTTCGACGCCCCCAAAGTGGACTACCTGCTGGAATTCCTAGGGCACGAGTTCAGCCATCAGTGGTTTCCGCACGCCGTCGCGTTGCGCACGCCGCCCGGACTCTACATGGAAGAGGCGCTGGCCGAATACGGAGGCTTGCGAATTGTGGAAACCCTGGCGGGTGCGTCGGCAGCCGAACGCCTCCGCCGCACAGGTTTCGAGTATGACCCTATGTTTAGTGCCCTCGCGTATTTCAAGCTGGTGGGCGAGGGCTCAGACCATCCTTTATCAACCTTGCTGCCAAAGCCGGAGCACCGCAAACTGGCTTACAACAAAGGCGCGCTTGTTTTCGATATGCTCGCGCGCGAGGTGGGCCGGGAAAAGTTTCAGCGCACGATGCGTAGCATCACGCGACGGTACGCCTTTCGCGGCATCACCTGGGAACGGTTCTTACGTATTATAGAGACGGGCGCGGGCAGAGACCTCGATTGGTTTTACGAGCAGTGGTTCGAGCGCGCGGGCGCTCCGGACTGGCAACTGGCCTGGAGACAGGAGGGCGGTCGGCTGCGGGGCGCTATCACGCAAGCCGCTCCCTACTACCGTGCGGCTCTTGAAGTAGAGATTCAGGGCAGCGAAGGTCAGCGTCTGTTGCGCACTGTGCGGGTCAGCGGCGCGCGAACGGAGTTTGCCTTGCCGGTAAGGTTTCGCGCGCGGTCGGTCGTGCTCGACCCGCATTACCTGTTTGTACGCTGGACGCCCGAGTATCGCGCTGCGGCTCGTGGCGCGGCGGGGCCACAACAAGCCGCCGGGCGATAGCCTATTGCGTCATGGGCTTTCCGTCTTTCAGCAAATACAGTACTCGCCATTCTTCGACCGCCTTGAGTCTCCAACCGCCCGAGGTCTTTGTCCAGGTCTCTCGCTGTAGCGCCCCGACATCCAGCCTGTGCGTTTTGCCCTGCTCGTCCTTGAAGGCCCTGGAGCTTTTCTGCTCGACGACGACGGTCGCATCATCCCCTTCGATTACAAGCTCC
>DASQYE010000247.1:0-10699 GCA_035639355.1 Pyrinomonadaceae bacterium | reverse complement strand
CCTGCTGCACCTGCAACAGGATTTGCTGGAAGTACTTGTTATCCTGCTGTTGGCCCAGGATGTCCAGGCACTGTACGAGCGGGAGACCGGCGTCGATCATCACTGAGAACTGGCGCGTGAAGATAGAGAGGTCTTTGGACTTGACCTTCTTGCGCCCGCCGAGCTTCGGGATGCCGACCTCGCGCCCCTTCTCTTTGACGGAGGTCAGCGTGACCTGCTCGCGGCGCAGTATCTGTCGCAAGGCTTCCCGGTTATCGGCGACCCGCTCTCCAACCACGATCTCGTTAAGTCGGTTGCGGCCTTTGAAGACGTAAGTGGGCATATCTAAGAACTCCTTAAAACAGCGACGAGTGATGAGTGACGAGTGACAAGCGAGAGCCAGGTCTTTATCTTGCGATCATTTCTCACTGCCTTACCTGACGCCGGGGCGCACGCCGACCGGACGGCCCTGCGCGTACGGGCTGGGATGCGCGCCTGGTTTGGGGGCGGCGGCGGAAGACCCGTTGCCGTTGTTGAGGCCCGAGCCGCGTTCGATCAAGTCCTTCAGCTCATCCGTATTCGACGAGCGCTGCATCGCTACGTCCAGGGTGATCTGACGCTTGTGATAGAGCGAGGCGAGCGCCTGGTTGAAGGTCTGCATTCCGTATTTGTCCTGGCCCGTCTGCATCATTGAGTAAATCTGGTGAACCTTGTCCTCGCGGATCAGGTTCCTGATGGCCGAGTTCGGGACGAGGATTTCCAGCGCCATGCAGCGCCCCTGCGCATCAGCGCGCGGAAGAAGCGACTGGCACAGTATGCCTTCCAGCACGAGCGAGAGCTGCGCGCGTATCTGCGCCTGCTGGTCGGACGGAAAGACATCGATGATGCGGTTGATGGTCGAGGCGGCCGAGTTCGTGTGAAGCGTGGCGAAGGTCAAGTGGCCCGTCTCGGCGATCCTGAGCGCAGACTCTATGGTCTCAAGGTCGCGCATTTCGCCCACGAGCACCACGTCCGGGTCCTGGCGCAGCGCAGTGCGCAGGGCTTCCGCGAAGCCCTTGGTGTCGGCGTTGACCTCGCGCTGGTTGACCAGACAGTTCTTGTGATTGTGCAGAAACTCTATGGGGTCTTCGATGGTCAGAATATGCTCGTGGCGATCGGTGTTGATCTTGTCGATCATCGCGGCCAGCGTCGTCGATTTACCGGAGCCGGTCGGCCCTGTGACTAGAATGAGCCCGCGCGGCTTGTCGCACATCTGCTTGACGACGGGCGGCAGGCCAAGCTTTTCAAAGGGCTTGATCTCGTAAGGGATGGCGCGAAAGACCGCGCCGACCGCGCCGCGCTGGTTGAAGATGTTGGCGCGAAAACGAGAGAGACCCTTGACGCCAAAGGAGAAATCCAGCTCCAGGCTCTCTTCAAAGCGGTGCTTCTGCGCGTCCGTGAGCACTGAATAGGCGAGCTGCTTGGTATCGGCGGAACTGAGCGGGCGAAAACCTTCCAGCGGCCGGAGGTGTCCGTCCAGGCGCACCTGCGGCGGCGTGTTGGTCGTAATGTGAAGGTCTGAGCCGCCAAGTTCGGCGAGCTTCTTCAGTAGCTCGGAGAGCGTGATTTGCGGGACAGCTTCATTCGTCATCATCAGCTTTCTTTTCTCCTGGGAGTTCCTCTGCCCGGCAGTCGGCGGCAAGGGCGGGGCCGCGTCCCGTGGCAGGGAGTTTGTGAAGGGGGGCGTTAGCGGTGCGCCGCCGCCGCAGACTTGTCCGCCGGGCGATTGTCCGCGCCAAGCGTCGCAATCACCCTTTCGGCTTCCAGGCCCATGCGGTCTGAAAACTCAAGGGGCACGTTCGAGACGATGTTGTAGATGCGACCATCTACCTCTGTGAAGTAAAAAGTCCAGGACTGCACTGGGGCGCGCAGGTCATTCGGCCCCGCCGATTGGGCCAGGACGACGTAGACGCGGCGGCCGCTGATCTCGCGCTCGAAATCATTGACGACCCATCCGCCCGTCACCAGCATTTTGTCTATCACCGTTCGACGCAGAGACGCGAACTGCACTGCGCCGAGCGCGCGGCGCTGTGAAGCGCGTGTCGCCGCTGCGCCGCCTCCTCCCGCGTTGCCGATCACGGAGACGGAGACTTGGCCCACAGTTCGGCCGTCCGGCGTGTTGAGCCTGACCCCCTTGTCGATGACTTTCGGCAGAGGACGACTGCTGTGCTCGGTAGAGACGATGGGCGTGGACTGGCTGCGCGAATCGTTGTCGAGCCATACCATATTGGACAGGGGATTCGATTGCGCCATATTGTTGTCGCCGCCGCGCGACTGCCTGTCGGCGTTGCGTTGACGCAATCCGGCGAGCGCCCTTTTGCGCTCCAGAGCGGCGCGGCGACGCCGCTGGCGAGCACGATAACGACGCCACCAGGCGCGAGAGTGCCGGCGAACGCTTCCCTTTTTGCTCGCCGCCGTCGTCTCGTTCGTGTGCGCCGAGGAGCTTACGAAAGGCAGCAGCGCCGAGATCGAGAACAACATTAATAAAGATAAGGCGGCAGCCCGCATAAACCTTTCCCATCTCTTCATGCCACAGTCTCCCGGACTACCTCTTCGAGGGTCGTAATCCCTGCGCGTATCTTATGAAGGCCAGATTCGCGCAAAGTAATCATGCCGTCTTCAATGGCACGTTTGCGCAACTCCAGAGCCGAAGCGCCGATCAGGATCAGCTCTCGTATCTCGTCCGTGACTTCCATCACTTCGTAGAGACCGACGCGGCCTTTGTAGCCAGTGCCGTTGCAGGTCTGACAGCCGCGACCTTTGTAGGTTTTGAGCGTGCGCGCCTCGTCGGGCGGAAAGCCGACTTCGATCAGTGCTTCTGGGACTGTCTGGTGCTCTTTCTTACAGTCTTTGCAGACGCGGCGAATGAGGCGCTGCGCCTGTATCAGATTGACGGAGGTTGCGACCAGGAAGGGCTCTATGCCCATGTTCATCAGACGCGAGATGGTGGAGGGCGCGTCGTTCGTGTGGAGCGTGGAAAGGACAAGGTGGCCCGTGAGCGCGGCCTTGATGGCGATCTCTGCGGTCTCGAAGTCGCGTACCTCGCCGACGAGGATGATGTTCGGGTCCTGACGCAGGAAGGAGCGCAGGGCGGCGGCGAAGTTCAAACCGATCTGCTCCTTCATCTGTACCTGGTTGACGCCCTGTAGATTGAACTCCACGGGGTCTTCGGCCGTCATGATGTTCGTCTCGGTCGTATTCAGCGACTGCAAAGCGGAGTAGAGCGTATTGGTCTTGCCGCTGCCGGTCGGCCCGGTGACCAGCACCATCCCGTAGGGCCGCGCGATGTTGCGCTGGAATTTCTCCAGGGACTGCGGCTCGAACCCTAGCTTGGTCATGTCCAGCATCAGGTTCTCTTTGTCCAGCAGGCGGAGCACTACCTTCTCGCCGAAGAGGGTCGGAAGAGTCGAGACGCGAAAATCCAGCTCGCGTGAGCGCGCGTCAACCTTGACCTTGATCTTGATGCGTCCGTCCTGCGGCAGGCGCTTCTCCGAGATGTCCAGCTTGGACATGATCTTGATGCGGGAGATGAGCGCGTCGCGCATCTTCAGGGGCGGATGCATCACGTCGTAAAGCACGCCGTCGATGCGGAAGCGTATGCGCAGTTCCTTCTCGTAAGGCTCTATGTGAATGTCGGATGCGCCGCGCCTGAGCGCGTCAACCAGCAGGACGTTGACCAGACGCACGACGGGCGCGTCCTCGCTCATTCTGGTCAGGCTTGAGAGGTCTATCTCCTCGTTGTCTTCGATGACTTCCAGGTTTTCGGCCGCCTCGGAATCGAAGTCCAGGCTATCGAGCGAGACCAGGTCGGCGTGCGTGATCCCGCCATTGCCGTTGCCGTTGCCGTTACCGTTCGAGCCCTTGAGATTCAAGCCATCGACCATGACATCGCCGACTGCCGCCAGCTCTATCTCGCGCGACAGATCGTAATACTTCGCGATGGCCTCGTGGACGCTCGCCTCCGAGACGACGACCGGCTCGATATTCAAGCCCGTCATGAATTTAATGTCGTCCATCGCAAAGACGTTGGTCGGATCGACCATCGCCAGCGTCAGCGTCGCCCCCACCCTGGAGAGCGGCAACACGGAATACTTCTGCGCTACGTCCTGCGGAATCAGGCGAATCACAGGCTCCTCAATGTCGAACAGCTCCAGATTGACGGACGGCACGCCATACTGGCGTGAGAGCACGGCCGTAATCATGTCATCTGAGACCAGACCGAGCTTGACCAGGTTATAGCCTAGACGACCGCCGTGCTCGCGCTGGTAGTCCAACGCTTCGCGCAGCTGTTGCGGACTCAAGAGATTTTCGCGGACGAGAATTTCCCCTAATTTGGCTGACATCTTTAAGGTTTTCCAACTGGTGCTGAGCGCTACCGATAAGGCTGGCGACTGAAGATTGTATGTGAAGGCGGCTGCAACGGTGGTCGCTTAAACGCACGCATTTAATAAGACAAACGGTGCCAAACACCGTTGCACAGTGAATATTACCGTTTTAACAAGACGGGTGTCAAGCTGATTATTTTAGGGGTCAAGTGAACGCGAGAAGGCCGCGATTGCTCGATTGAAGCAAGCGATCGCGGCCTTGAAGGTCTAATTCGGGGTCGGAGGCGGCGCGCCTACGGGCGACGCCTGCGGGCCGGGGCGGTTCTCTCCGGCTTGATATTCTGCTGATTCTTGACCTCTTCGAGCACGGCCTTGGCGTCGGCCTTGAGCGGATTCGTGTCCGGGGCTTTGTCTACGAAGCGCTGTAGATAATTGGCCGCCTCCTGGAACTTGGCCTTATCGTTGGCCGCAAAGGCCAGGTTATAGAGCGCCAGGCCGGCCCCCATCAGCGCATCAACGTCGTCCGGATTCGCTTCGAGTACCTTTTGATACTCCACCAGCGCCTTGTCGGTCGCGCCGGCATCCAAGAGCATCTTTGCCAGGTCGAGTTGGGCTCTGGTCTTCTTGGCGGGGTCGGTTTCTGCCGCCAAGTACTCCTGGAAGGCTACGAGCCCGGCATCGGCCTGCGACGGGTCTACCTTGGTGACGAAGAGCATCATCGTTTTGGTGCGTACGTTTAGCACCGCCAATTTATTCTGGGTTTCCTGCGCCTGCACGGCGGGGTCTGTAGAGGCGGTTTTCTTCTTTATCAGCTCGACGGCTTTACCGGACGCGTCAGCCGCCTCGCGCCAATCCTGCTGAGCCGCCTTTATTCCGGCACTTTTAGCGGCATCATCCGTGTTCTTCACGGCGGCATTGTAGCGATCGGCCCCGCGTAAACGCAACGCCTCGGCCACGCCTATCAGGAGCGCAACCTGCTCAGGATCGGCGACCAGACCCTCTCTGAACTGGGTCAGGGCATCGTCCCAACGTTTGGCTGCGAGCGCTTCGTTACCCGCCTTGAATGTCCGACCGACGACAGCATTGATGTCTACGTTCTTCTGGTTTTGCGCCGCCAACTCGGCATTCTGACGTTCCATCTCCTCACGCTTGGCGCGGTCTGATGCGCTGCCGCCGGACGTGCCGCTGCTGCCGCCGCCGCTCCCGGACAGCATCGTCTTCACCTCCGCCTGGGTTAAGCGTTTGCCGTCGCCGGGGCCGAGCACTAGCTCATAATCTATCTCCTGGCCGGCTCTTATGTTCGGGAGCAGATCGGGGCGGGCGTTCGGAGCACTGGCGGCTATGGCAAAGGTGCCGCTTATGGGAAGTCCGGCAAAAACGAAATGGCCCTTCTTATCGGTCTTCGTCTCATACTTACCGGAAATATCTATGCGGAAAACGTCTATGATGGCCCCCTCGACAGGAGTTTTCGTGCCATCAGCCTGCGCCATTACGACGTGGCCGCGCAACGGCGCATTCTGCGCAGAGGCCATGATGCCGGTCGTGAACAGCATAGCCGTCGCGGCTAAAGAGATGAAATAGTTTTTAAGACGCATTCGAGGTTCCTCCAAAGAGTTTCGAGCCTTCACGCCTGAAGGGCTTGAATAAGATGCTGTGACAAATGGACGAGTTGTCACTTAATACTCCCATACGGCCCCGCACGTCAACAGCCGAAGCGTGCCTGTACGGATCAAGCATAAGCTACGGGGTCGGCGACGCCCGCCTCGCGGAAGGCGCGTAGCCGCAGCGCGCACGAATCGCAGCGCCCGCAGGCGCGCTCTTGTGATTGATAACAGGACCAGGTCAGATGAAGCGGGGCACCGAGTTCAAGGCCGCGCCGAACGATCTCGGATTTGTGCAGGGCTATGACGGGCGTGACGATCTCGATGCTGGTTTCGGGGCGCGTTCCCGTTCGGATGACCTGATCGAAGGCGTCGTAGAATTCCGGTCTACAGTCCGGATAGCCGGAAGAATCTTCCGCCACGGCTCCTATGTATATACGCCCTGCGCCACAGCTTTCGGCCCAGCTCACGGCGATCGAAAGAAAGTGCGCGTTGCGAAAAGGGACGTAGCTCGTAGGTATCTCGCGCGACGCGAGGTCGGCCTCACTGACCGCGATCCTCCTGTCCGTCAGAGACGAGCCGCCGATGCGCGTCAGGTATTCTATAGAGACGGCGAGGCGCTTTGTGACTCCGTAATAATCGGCTATCTCTTCGTAGGCCCTAAGCTCGCGCTCCTCTGTGCGCTGTCCGTAAGAGACATGCAGGAAGGCCAGCTCGTCGTTCTCCTCGCGCGCTATAGCGGCAGAGACGCACGAGTCCATCCCGCCCGAGACGAGACAGACGGCGAGGCGCGCGCCCTGCTCTATCTCTTCCAGCTCCGCCTGAGCGTAAGCTCTATCGTCATGCCCGCCCATCACACTCCGCGCGCCTCCGGCCCCCAGATTTGCTTGTGCAGCTGCAACTGCATGCGCACGTTCATCCCGCTCGTGGCGACCCAATCCGCCATCTCGCGCAGATCGACCTGCCCCCAGACGGGAGAGATGAGGACGGCCCTGGCACGCCTCTCCAGATCGTAACGAGCCACTACATCGCGCGCGTAATCCCAATCGGCGCGGTTCGCCACCACGAACTTGACCTCGTCCTTTTCCGAGCGCAGGCGTTCGAGGTTGGGCCAATGATTTCGCGACTCCTCGCCCGATGCCGGACACTTAACGTCGAGTATGAGAGCGGCGCGACCGTCCACCTTTTCCGTAGAGACGTAGCCGCCCGTCTCTATCAACACCTCGTAGCCTTCGTCGCACAGACGCTCGACGAGCGTGAAGGCTCCGCGCTGTGCCAGCGGCTCTCCGCCCGTCACTTCCACCAGCCGGCAGCCCAGCGTGCGCACCTCGGCCATGACAGCTTCCAGCGACATTTTCTCGCCACCCGTGAACGTATATTCGCTGTCGCACCAGGTACAGCGCATGGGGCAACCGGTCAGCCGCACGAACGTGCAGGGGCGTCCCGCGTGCGTTGACTCGCCCTGAACGGAGCGGAAGATTTCAGTTACACGAAGCATGATTTTAAGGAAAGGAGATGATAGATCCGGGGCTATGAATGATGAACAGGAAAGCGCCGATCTCTTGCTTCCGCCTTCATCACCTCTTTTCAGCCTGCCGTCTTCACCCGCAGGAATTATCTCACGCGTGCGTGGCCTGTCAAAGCTTACGAGGAGCGGGGCCGTAAACGCTTCGCTGACATACGACATCTGAACTTGCATCACGCGCACGAAAAGCGCGCGAGTTCGTGATAGCATAGTGGACGATCAAGCGGTTTTGTTGAGCCCAAGTGAGCCGTATGACCGCACACACGGAAGAATTAGTTGCCGCAGGCGCGCGCCGCTTGATCGCGCGTGCCGAAGATGCGCGCTCTCTGGGCGTCGAAGCGCTCAGTCCGCGTATCATTGCGGCGCTCGACAAATATCTTCCGTCGGGCGAGGCGGCGCAGCCTTCGGAGCAGGCCGTTAACCAGTTTATAGACGGCCTTCATGCTGATGATCTGTGCCTCATAGTAGCTTGCGAGCGCGGCGACGAGAGGGCCTGGAGCGACTTGGTCGAAAGATACGGGGCGACGGTGCGTTCGGCGGCGCGCAGCAATAGTTCTAACGAAGAGATGGCGGAAGATTTGGCGCAGTCCATCTGGGCAGAGCTTCACGGATTGCGCTTGCGCCCGGACGGCCGCCCGTCCGGCAAGATCGCTTATTACTCGGGTCGCGGGTCGCTCGGCGGCTGGCTGCGCGCGGTGGTGGGCCAACTGGCCGTCGATCAGCATCGCAAAGCGTCGCGTCTCGTTCAGGCGGAAGACGATGCGGAATTTGATCGTATGGCGCAGGACTCGCACACAGCCCCGGAAGGCTTTGGCGTGGCCAACGCGCCGCTCGATCCGGAACAGGCGCTCGCGGAAGGACGCGCCGCCATGGATGTCGAACAGGCGCTCGCGCGTGCGATCAAAGAGCTTGAGGCGGAAGATCGCCTGCTCGTCAAGCTCTACTATTTCGACGGTCTGCGATTGCGGGAAGCCGGCGCTCTTTTGGGCGTGCACGAGGCGACCGCCAGTCGCCGTCTGGCGCGCGTGCACACAGAGATACGCCGGCGCGTCGAGGCTATCCTGACCAAAGAGCATGGCTGGACGCGCGAGGAGACGGCGCGCTCTTTGGCCGAGGCCGCGTCTCATCTGGACACAGATTTGCAGCTCATGCTGACGGCGGAGAATGCCGCCGCCGAGAGACTTACGGGGCGCGATGAATAGAGCGGCGAAAAACGGCTTGACCGTAGATGAGGGCCGCAAGCGGCGGGGTCTCGCGGCGTTCTATAGACGGTCGCGCTCTTCGTTAGACTAAGCGCGACCAGGGCTCGTCCGATGAAAGCTGATTCAAACACGGAGATTGATTCGCTGCTACGCCGACACGCGCGGCGCAGGGGCGTAGCTGCGGGCGTAGCGAGCGATGCGACCGATGGCGGCGCTGGCACGCCCATTGGTGGATCGCACCTGGACGCGGACGAGATGAATGCTTACGCGGAGGGCGCGCTGCCATCGGAAGCGAGCGCGCGTTACGTTTCGCACCTGGCCGACTGCGATCAGTGTCGTGGCATGGTCGCGCAGTTGGCGCTCGCGGCGAACGTTCCGCTTGAAGATAGAGAGAGCGTCGCCCGACAGGCGGCCCTACCGAAAAGTTCCTGGCGCGAGTGGCTGGCAGCCCTTTTTGCTCCGCCCATGATCCGTTACGGCGCGACGGCGCTCGCGCTGCTCTGCGTAGTCGGCGTCACGTTCCTGGTGATGCGTCAACAGGGAGGGTTACGGCGCAAAGAAGAGCCCACCTTCGTCGCGCAGAACGATCAACGCGAAGGACAATCCGCGTCGGCTGTAAAACCCGAATCGGCTGTAAAGCCGGAGGCGGGGCAGTCGCCCTCGACACAGGTCTCGGCCAACGTCTCCGAGGCCCAATCCGGCCCCGACCGGGCGGCCGGGATTGTGCAGCCGACAAAGCCCTCGGACGCGGAGGCTGAAGGCAAAACCAAACAGGCGAATAAACCCGCGACTGGAGAGGCGGCGCAGGCCGATGCGCCGCCGGCAATCGCCCCGCCGCTTCCTGCGAGCGAGCCGTCTCAACAATCGGCAGCGCGTGACGAAGATGTTGCGCTTGTGAAGAGAGAATCGGTGGCTCCGCCCGCTGCGATGAGGCCGTCCGGTTCGCTGAGCCCGCCAAGGGAACAGGCGGAAACGGACAAGCTGAGTCAAAATCGTAAGGACGGCGCGTTGAGCGATGACCGACAGGCGACGGGCGACGCGGCTAGAAATACTGCCGGGGCCAGAGAAGCCGAAGAGACCGTAGCGTCGTCCAAAACCGCTCCATCGACCGAGGCCCGTAGCAGGCGCATGCGCAGGGCAGAGCCGGGGGTTGGCGGCGCTGATTCGAGCGCCGCAGGCAGAGCCGCCTCCGGAAGGTCGGAAGAGACGCGCAGCGTCGGCGGAAGACAGTTCAGGCGACAGGGCGGCGCATGGGTTGACAGTGCTTACGCTTCCGGGCGCGCGACCGTCAACATCGCACGCGGCTCGGAACAGTATCGCGCGCTCGTCGCCGACGAGCCACCTTTACGCACCATCGCCGAACAGCTCGGAGGCGAAGTGATAGTCGTGTGGAAAGGCAGAGCCTATCGCATACATTGATCGCTCGCGCGCGCGCGCTCTCTCTCTGCTCAAAGCGGCCGGGCCGATTCTTCGATTCCCTTCCTTCTTCTTCAATCCCCTTCCCTTTTACAGGCTTTTGAGATTGATTCCTCACCGCGCTTCACGTTAACTTAGGGGCGTTCAACGACAGACGAATCCAGGCCGATCCAGCCCTAAAGGAGCCCAGAGAATTTTTATGTCGAGAATACCCTTTGCCGCTCGCACGTGCGCCGCATTCTTTACCTTCACACTCTGCGTACTGCTCATGCCCGCGCCCGTCGCACGCGCGCAAGGAGTTGGGCCGAGAGGGCGACGCGCAGGAGGTGTAGGAGGAGCGACGCGGCCGGTAAGGGAGCCTTCGACGCTCGCGCGCCGTCAGGCTGCGCGCCGTCCCGAGATCGCGCGCCTCATCTCGGAAATAGATGCGCGCAATATAGAGCGCACGATCCGCAAGCTCGTCTCGTTCGGGACGCGCAATACGCTCTCGGCGCAGGACGATCCTGCGCGCGGCATCGGCGCGGCCCGCGACTGGCTCTTCGGGGAGTTTCAACAGATGGCGACGCAGGCCCAGGGTCGAATGACGGTTGAAAAGCAATCTTACCTGCAAGA
>DASQYE010000246.1:0-8801 GCA_035639355.1 Pyrinomonadaceae bacterium | reverse complement strand
GTCAAATGCTTCTGCCTCGATGCGCCAGGATGAGGAGGGCGCGTGCAGGTAAACGCTGATCTCAATAGTGCCCTTACGCGCCGAAGGGTTGATGATTAACTCGTTGATGCGCACGGTCGGAACGGGCTCAAGCCAAACGGTCTGCCAGATGCCGGTCGTGCAATAGTAATCGATGTCATGTGGGCGGCCCGTGATGGACTGTTTGCCGCGAGGCTGGCGCGGGTTCTGGCGGTCTTCTACGCGAACGGTCAGACGGTTAGTCCCCTGGTTCAAGTAGGGGGCAATATCAAACTCGAAGGGCACGTGCCCGCCCTGGTTGTGGCCCACTTCCTGTCCGTTGACCCAGACGGTCGCGCGATAGTCAACCGCGCCGAAGTGCAGAAGCAAGTCCTGCCCCCGCCGCCACTCGGCCGGCACTTCAAAGCCGCGCGAGTACCAGACGACCTCGTGAATATCTTTGTCGTTGATCCCGGAAAGCTCGCTCTGATAAGGGTAGGGAACGGTGATGCGCTTTTCGAGGGGCAGGCCGTACTGCCATCCCATTTCGCGCCCCTTATTCTTATCGTCGTAGGCGAACTCCCACTCGCCGTTCAGGTTCAACCACTCTGGGCGCGCGAATTGCGGCCTCGGATACTCGCGCCGTGGCACGCTGAGCTGGGAATGTTCCATCAGGGATGAATCAAGCTCTCGGACAAGGTTCACTGCCGAACTCATAAACACTTATACAAAATATAGGCGCGATTGTATAGATGCGGCCCATTACTGGTATCAAAAGCCGAAGAACGCCCCTTGAGCAAAATGCCCGGCGGATTTCTATGCCGGGCCTTACCATTGATGCCGTGGCCGTGGGGGCGAGTTCGCCGGTTTTTAATGGAAAATTTGGCGGCCGAAGATATTTAAAGATACTTCGAGCACGCGTCGCTAAAGCGGGGCGCACATTTTCTACGAAAGGGCGCGAGCGCGCTACCGGCGATCTACGCGCCGCCGGGGGGCTACGAGGGCGCGCTCGACCGGACGCGCTCGGCATCGCCTTCGTAGCCGCGCGCGTGCGCCTGCATCCAGGCCCAGGCCGAAGCGATGATCGTCTTCAAGTCCTGCCTCGCGGGCTCCCAGCCAAGCTCACGCTTGATCCTCTCGGAGCTGGCGACAAGGCGGGCCGGGTCGCCCGCCCTTCTTGGGCCGACGCGCACCTTGATCTCTCGTCCCGTCACCTCGCGCGCGACCTCGACCACCTCGCGCACGCTGTAGCCCGCGCCGCCGCAGCCCAGATTGTAAACGGCGCTTCGCTCGTCCAGAATCCCCAGCGCCAGTATGTGTGCGCGCGCCAGGTCGATGACGTGTATGTAATCGCGCACGCACGTCCCGTCGGGTGTCCTATAGTCCTCGCCGTAGATTTCGACGTACTCTCTCCTGCCCGATGCCGCTTGCAGAATGATCGGAATCAGGTGCGTCTCGGGCTCGTGATCTTCCCCGCACGCAACGGATGCTCCCGCCGCGTTGAAGTAGCGCAGGCTCGCGTAGCGTATCCGGTAGGCCGCCTCGTACCAGCGTAGCGCACGCTCGAAGGCGAGCTTCGTTTCGCCGTAAGGATTCGTAGGGTTGGTCGGGTCGCTCTCCTCTACGGGCTGCTTCAAAGGCTCGCCGTAGACGGCCGCCGTCGATGAAAAGACGATGCGGCGCACCTCCGACTCGCGCATCGCGTCGAGCAGCAAGAGCCCCGCCACCACATTGTTTTGATAATATTTGGCGGGATCGGCGACGGATTCGCCTACGAGCGAGCTTGCCGCCAGGTGAATGACCGCCTCTATGCGCCCCTCTTCGAGCAGGCGGCCGAGGCGCTCGCGTTCCATAAGGTCTGCTTGGACGAACTCTGCGCCGGGGGCAACGCTCGCGCGATGGCCTTTCGAGAGATTGTCGTAGACGACGACACTGTGGCCGTCCTTCAACAGCTCTTCCGTTACGACGCTGCCTATATAACCGGCCCCGCCCGTCACCAGAATACGCATTCTTATCTTACTCCCGGTCTGCGGCGGCCTCTCGGCCTCGCCGCAGGGCATCTTCTTCGCGCGGCGCATCGCCGCCGCTATCGTTTATGGATGGGCCCGCTGTTTGCGCGGCGTATTATACCTTAACTCCTCAAAGCGCGTCTCGCACTCCTTGAGGTAACGGCCGACGGCATCTTCGAGCGGCGGGAGAAGGCTTCCGCGCTCACTCCCCAGAACGCTGTAGGCCGGGCGCGGCGCGACTAGACCGAGCGCTGCGGTCGGGCGCGCGCCAACGAGCGCGGCATCCATACCAGCGAGGACGGCGGCCTCTCTGGCCAGCTCGGCCCAGGTGATCGCGCCTCTGTTGGCCAGGTGCCACACGCCGCTCTCGCCGTCTATCAACAAGTCCAGACTCGCGTTCACCAGATCAGGGACGTAGGTTGGCGAAACGGTCGCGTCACTGGCGGCGACGAAGGCTCGCCCGGCAGCAAGCGTGCGCAGCGCTACGGTCAAGAAATTATATTCGTCCCACGGCCCGAAGAACGCGCTCGTGCGTATCAGGAGGGCCGAAGGATGAGCCGCGAGCACGAGCGCTTCCGCCTCGGCTTTGCTCTGCCCGTAGACGTTGAGCGGCGCTCGCGCGTCCGATTCGAGGTACGGGCTACGCTTCGTCCCGTCGAAGACCAGGTCGGACGAGAAAGAGAGAAGCTGTGCGCCATAGGAAGCGCAGGCGGCGGCTAAAATTGAAGGGCCGTCGCGGTTCTCACGAAGGCAGAGCGCGGGCTCGCGCTCCGCTTCATCCACACGCACATAGCCCGCCGTGTTGACTATGGCCCAGGGCTCATATTGGGCGAGCGCCCGCTTGACCGAGGCCGAGTCGGCGATGTCCATCTCGCGGCGCGTCAAAAGCCTGTAGGAGAGCCCCCGCACCTCGCAGATTCTCGCAAAGGCGCGCCCGAGCGTGCCCGTCGCTCCCGTAATCAAAAGCGGGCGCGTCGCTCCCCGCTCCCTTTTCACCTCCGGCGTGCGGGCTTCTTCAAGTGTCACCCGCCGGATCGTGCGCGAGCGTGGGCCGACGGGCGGATAGTGCAGCCGGTCTAGCCTGCGCCACCATCCGGGAGCGCCCAGCACGGCGTGCTCATACTCGCGCCCCGCTGCCAGTTCGCGTAGCATACGTGCCAGCGCCGTCGGGCGCGGAAGGGGCGCACGCAGGTCGTAGACGCCCGGCTCGTAATGCCCCTCGGAGCGCGTCACCAGGCTGTTCCAATCGTATGCGCCCAGCAGGGCCCAGGCCGTTACCGCGCGCACGTCCGCGCCGTTGCGCCTGGCGCTCTGGGCCGCCTCCCAGACCTCCTTCAACCATCGCAGCTGCTCCTCGCGCGTGCAGCCCAGATGGGCCTCCGTCACCGCCACCGGCAGGCGGTAGCGCTCCCAAGCCTCTTCAATCAGGGCTCTTGGGCCGGCAGTTCCTTCGGCCCTGACGCGCACGGCTTCGACATCTGCATACGAGTGCCGGCCGTTTCCGCCGTGTGAGCACGCGGGGTAGCGCCCCAGTCGCTCGTCCAGGAAACGCTCGCTCGTAAGGTAGTGGTTGATTCCGATGACATCGGGCGGGCACGGGTTATCCGTGAACCAGTCAAGCTCGGACTGACGGATGCCGACCCTTCGCAGATATCTCCACATCGGGTGGCCGCGCTTGACGCGACCCGCGAGCAGGTCGTAGCTGAGCCAGCGCCGCTCGTTCTCAAAGGCGGCCTGGTAGGCGAGGGTGCGCGTGCTGAAGGTCTTGCCCAGGTCTTCGGTCTGAATGAGCTGCGCCGAGGGGTTGGTCTTGCGGACGGCGCGCATTGACAGGACGACGGCGCGACACTGAGCGAGCAGGGCGCGGGCGAAGGTCAGGTCGGAGCAGGCGTGCGGATACCAGTAGCCGTAAAGGCCGCTGAAGCGGGCCGTCGTCAACGGCTCGTTGACAGGCGTGTAAGCGTCAACCCATGGATAACGCTCGGCGACGGCGCGTGCATAGGCGGCGAGCTTTTCCGGGAATGAAGGATCAAGAAGGCTCGTCGAGCGCGGGCCGCTGCCGTGATGCACGAGGCCCACAATCGGGCGCACACCAAGCTCCCTCAAGCGCCCCAGGCGCTCATCGGCCCAGCCCCAGCGTGCGCGCTTCAATCCGTCCGGCGCAGTACGCTCCCACAGCACCGGGTAGCGAAGGGCGCGCACACCCAGCTCCGCGAAAAGCTCCAGATCGCCCGCGCGCGTGGCATGACCGTTTTGTTCCAACTGGTCATGGTACTCGTCGCCAACGCGATTGACAGTGCATTCGATTCCGGCCCACAACTCAAGTGCCGGAGTGGCGCTCGGCTCTATCGGCATAGACATCCTCCTTCGGGGGGTGTCCCGTCCTTATCGAGTCGTCAAGGCCGCTTCCTTCATGACCTGAGTCGAACTCTCCAGGCGGTGGCCGTTGCCTCCGGCGCTGGCGACGGCGACCAGTCGCTTGGTGCTGCTGATCTTATTGTAGACGGTGAGCGCCTGGGCGACGATCTGGTCCATGTTGTAGTACTTGTAGGTGGCGAGCCGCCCGACGAAATGCACGCCCGGCGTCGCGTCCGCGAGCGCCTTGTATTTGGCATAGATTTCGGCGTTCTCTTTGCGCGGCACCGGATAATAGGGGTCGCCCTCGGCCTGCGGAAACTCGTAGACGATGCTCGTCTTCGTGTGCTCCTGTCCCGTCAGGTATTTGAATTCCGTGATGCGCGTGTACGGCTGCTCGTTCGGGTAATTGACGACGGGCGCGGGCTGAAAGGTAGCCGTGTCGTGCGTCTCGTGCTTGAACTCCAGGGAGCGATAGGGCAATTTCCCGTAACGATAATCGAAGTAGCTGTCCACGGGCCCGGTGTAGATCATCTCGCGGTACGGAATCTCCTGCTCTATCTCGCGGTAATCGCAGTTGAGCATGATCTTTATGTTCTCGTGATCCAGCATCCGCTCGAACATGCGCGTGTAGCCGTGCTTCGGCATCGCCTGGTAACTGTCCGTGAAATAACGGTCGTCGCGGTTTGTCCTGGTCGGGACGCGCGAAGTCACAGAGGCGTCCAACTCCGACGGGTCCAGGCCCCATTGCTTGCGTGTGTAGTTGCGAAAGAACTTCTCGTAAAGCTCGCGTCCGACCTTGCTCACGACGACATCTTCGGAGGTGCGAACGCGCTCTATGGGCTCGGCCACGGACTTGAAGAACTCTTCGACCTGAAACGAAGTCAGATTCAGACCGTATAGCTTGTTGATAGTGTCCAGGTTGATCGGGATGGGAACGAGCTGCCCGTCAACGTGGGCCAGTACGCGATGCTGGTAAGAGCGCCACTCCGTAAAACTAGAGAGGTAATCAAAGACCTCGCGCGAGTTGGTATGAAAGATATGCGGCCCGTACTTGTGCACCAGAATGCCGTCATCGTTATAGTGATCGTAAGCATTGCCACCGATATGAGGGCGCTTATCACAGATTAAGACACGCTTGTTCGCACCATTTGCCAGGCGCTCGGCCAATACACTTCCGGCGAAGCCTGCTCCGACGATTAAATAATCAAACATCTCTTTATTCTCCCCGAATGATCGTTTCTATTTAGAAAAAATTTGGTAGAGCCTTTAGCGAATCAGTCTCCGGTCACAAAGCTGGACGCTTTGGCCGCACGCGCGGCGGCCACCTTGACGATTTCCGGCTGCGCTTTGAGCACGGAAGAAGCGCGCCGCGCCGTGACCACGTCTTCTATCAATTCCGTCATACGCTTCCAGGTGCGATCCCAGGAGGTTTGCGAGAGATACGCGTCAACCTCTTGCAGGCGCTCCGCCCTGTCGTCCGCCATGGCCGCCTCTATGGCCGAGACGAACTCCGAGGGAGTATCCGCTATGCGAACCAAACCATTCTGCCCGTAGGGGCGCACCACGTCTCGAATCGAAGTGGAGACGACCGCGCACCCGGCCGCCAGGTATTCGGGCGTCTTCGTCGGGCTGATATAGCGAGTCGATTCGTTGCGCGCAAACAACAGCAGCGCCACATCCCAACCCGCCAGGTAAGCCGGAAGCTCCGCATACGACTTGGGCCCGAGGTAATGAATGTTGGCGCGGCGCGGCAGCGTCTCAGGATCGATCTTGACGACCGGCCCGACGATCACCATCTGCCAATCGGGCCTTGCGGCGGCCACAGCGTCCAGCAGCTCTATGTCCAGCCGCTCGTCTATCACCCCGAAGAAACCCATACGCGGGTGAGGAATGCTCGCTTGATCCGACGGCTCGACCGTGATGCTGCGAGCCTGCGCGAAATGCTGTGCGTCAATACTGGATGGAAAGGCGTAGACGTTCGGGTGCTGGCCGCGCTTGGCCTCGTAGAGGCTTTGACCGCCCGTAAAAACAAGGTCGGCACGCTTAAACAACTCCGCCTCGCGGTCTCTGAGCGCGGGCGACGCGCCCTTGAAGGCGGATAATTCGTCCATGCAGTCGTAAACGGTCGCCAGCGGCTCCAGGTGGCGCGTCCAGGCGCAGGCCATCGGCGTGTAATACCAGAGCAGGTGCGCGTCTATCTTCTGTTCCGCGAACAGGCGATCGATCATTCCCTGTAGCACGGAATCCAGGGCCTCTTCGCTGACGAGCCCTTTCGGCAGATGCGGGACGACGACCTGCACGCCGCAATCACGCGCGGTTACGTCCAGGCGCATGGGCCCATCGCCGAACATGGGCTCTTCAAAGAAGAAGACGCGACGCTCGTTTGCGAAGCGGCTCAACAAATGCTGCGGCCTCTGATAAACAAAATCCCAACGCAAATGCGACAAGCAAATCAGGTCGGGCAGCGTCTGCGTAGCCGCCGCGTCGATTCCAAAATAGTTGCTGTATTTTTGTTCCATGCTGCTCATATTTAGCCTCGGTTGTTGATCGCCTTATTCTTACGCCGTTTGCTCTCGTGCCCGGATTGCGCTGTCGAAGAAACGCGCGGAGTGGCATCTTTGAAGCTACGACCGCGCGCTCAGGAAAGCGCAGGCTATAAGCATCCGGCAATTCTATTACTCTTTAATGGCCGACAAATCTCTTTTTTGTACTCTTACTCGCGCGCTTGCGCCAAAAACTCGTACGAGAAAGCTAAAACGCGCAAGCGTTCTTATGGGGGAAATAGATTTGCGACGCGCCCGATACGAACGCAGCATTACACTCTCTCGCAGAGTGATGCTTGACCTGTTCGGATCAAGGGGATGAGCCCGTCTCGTTGGCTAACAGTGAGTTACCCGCCAAGGAAAATTGTGAGGGGATTATAGCCGCAGCATGGACAAACGTCTGTACGATTCCGTACTCTAAAAGTGCCGATCGGTGATGCTAATCTCAACACTGCTAGTAGTTTATAGAGGTAAAACATATTCGGCGCGCGTCCCTCTGTCGTTAAGATTTCAGGGCGCGGAAAATCGTGCTGGAATGAGCGCTCTAGGCTGGAGCTTGCGTCGCCTTATACAATGCAAATCCGCGGGGAACACTTCTTCTTTGCCCGGCGGTCGAAGATAAAAGGACGCGGTTTCGCCTTCGTGAAGCTAGGGTGGAAGAAACGGTTGACGACGACGGCGGATTGAGCATGACGGATTATCTTAAACATAAGTACGATCTTAACAACAAGGACTTCGCCTCGATCATCGACGAGCTGTCGTTCTGGTCTTCAAGGTTCGGGAGATTGCTTTTCGATCAGATAAAAATCCGAGGTGGCATTGAGATACTGGATGTCGGTTGTGGAAACGGATTTCCTTTGTTCGAGCTTGCGCATGTGTTCGGCAGCTCCTGCCGCATTACAGGATTCGACATCTGGAAGACGGCGCTCACCCGTGCGAGACTAAAGCAGAGGCTTTACGATCTACCCAACGTGAGGATCGTAGAGGCCGACGGCGCGCGGCTTCCGTTCGCCAGCTCCACCTTTGACCTGATCGTGTCCAACCTGGGCCTCAACAACTGGTCTGAGCCTGGGGCGGTGCTGGCGGAATGTTTCCGTGTGGCAAAGCCCGGTGCTGGTATGGCTCTGACGACCAACGTCGTGGGACACTACGGCGAGTTCTACGATCTCTTCAGAGAGACCTTGAGAGAAATGGACAAGCCGGAATACCTTGAGAGGTTGAGTGCCCAGGAGGCCCACAGGGGAACGCTCGAATCTCTGTGCGGCCTGCTCGGGGAAGCGGGATGGACCATCGTCAAAGTCATCGAGGAAAAATTTCAAATGCGCTTTCTGGATGGCAGCGCGTTATTGAATCACTCCCTGACCGGGATAGGTTTTCTGGGCGGCTGGCGAAGCGTCGTCGATGAGGACGAAGAAAGACCTGTCTTCGAGAGAATAGAGGGGAAGCTCAACGAGATTGCGAGACGAAACGGCGAGCTGCGGATGACCGTGCCGATGCTTTACCTTGAGGCTGGAAAAGCGACGCAGGGATAAGACGACCCCCTTGAGTCATGCGGCGAAGCTTACCGATCGCCCGCGACCGGTGCTGCACCAGCGTTACTTTCATCAAGAGGAGACTCGAAAAGTGATACGAACCATCGCCTGGTTTGAGCGCGAATTCTCCTTCGATCTTCCCGTCTGGATGTATCCGAACGTGATGGAGCGTCTAAGGGGCACTCCGGCCCGCCTGGAAGATCGCGTCGGCTCGCTTCCGCCGGAGCTGCTAACGCGCCGCGACGGCGATAAGTGGTCGATACAGGAACACACGGGCCACCTGCTGGACCTTGGCCCACTCGACATCGCGCGCCTGGACGATTACACGGCAGGCAGCGAGAGCCTGCGGCCCGCCGATCGCG
>DASQYE010000245.1:0-12683 GCA_035639355.1 Pyrinomonadaceae bacterium | reverse complement strand
GAGGTTAACGCTCATGGCACGCATTGACGATGTAGACCGCACGGGGATCGACAACTACACGAAGCAGGTATTGGAGGCGCAGACGAAGAAGTGGGGCGCGCCCTTGCTCAATCATCTGATCTACGCGCGGCGTCCGTCTATCTTTCGCGGCGTGCGCGGAATGTGGACGGGCATAGATGCCTCGGGGCTGATAGACGGCCGGCTTCAGGCGCTCATCAACAGGAGAGTCGCATACCTTAACGGCTGCGAGTTTTGACAGGACATCAATGCTGCCGTGGGCAGCGAGCTTGGGCTAACAGACGAGAAGATAGAAGCCTTGCCGGACTATGCGACCCACGAGCTTTACGGCGAAGAGGAACGCCTCGCGCTCTTTTATGCCGACGCGATGACGGTAACGGGCCTTGAGGTCACGGATGAGCTTTTCCAAAGTCTGCGCCGCGCCTACACGGACGACGAGCTGGTGGAGCTGACGGCGATCATCGCCTGGGAGAACGCTTCCAGCAAGTTCAACCGCGCGCTTCGCGTCCCGTCACAAAAACTCTGGAAGCGGCGCTCAAGCGGTTCGGTTCCTTGACCTTTCCGCTCACTGTCGGAATGAGCGCCAAGTAGTATAGAATCCGGGCTATAGATTTTTGAGATGTGCGTGCGCGCGCCCCGTCTCCGTTTCTCTATAATTTTCAAATCCAAATTGATTGACGTGTCTATCGCTGTCAAAGTTTGCGGCCTCTTTCTTCTGCTCTCGTTGACGTGCGCGCTCGGGGCTGGCGAGGCGGCCCTTTCGCAGGATGTCGCAAGGGCGCGCGTGGCCGTGCTCGATTTGGGCCGGATGGAGGAAGGACGGCGCACGGCGGATAGTCTCGCGTCCTCGCTCTCTTCAGACGCTCGACTCGCAATCGTGGATCGCGAACAGGGGCGAGCGGCCGTGCTCGGCGCGGGCTACAACGGATCTCTGAACATGACGCTGGAAGAAGCGCGCGACCTGGGCGCGGCGATCGGTTGCGACTTCTTTATCACGGGCGCTGCACAGACGCTGCGCCGCTCGCCATCCGTTGGCCCAACCTACTACGAGGCTTATGCAGCCGTCTTCATCGTCAGCGCCCGCACGGGCCTCCTCCTAATGTGGGAGCGTCCGAGCTTCGAGGCGGCGACGCCAGCCGAAGCCGAGAAGCTTCTACACGCGGAGCTGAAGAGCGGCCCGAAGCGCTCTTCCTACGCCGACGCGATCCGCCGGGCGCAGGAGTCGGAGCGCAGCTCGCGCGCCCTTCTAGCGCAATCTCATGGCGTGCCCGTTATCGAAGATGCGCCCGACGACGAAGAGCAAGCGCGGGCAAGGGGCTTGCGTCTCCCGCAGCCTTACAGGCGTCTGCGTCCGCCATATACGGAAGCGGCCGCGCGCATGGAGGCGGAGGCGACCGTGGACGTTCAGGTATTGATCGGCGCGGACGGCGAAGTCGGTCGCATTGACGTTGTTCGATGGGCGGGCTTCGGCCTGGACGAAGCGACCACGGCTACGGTCGGGCAGCTGCATTTTCGCCCGGCGATGCGAGGCGGCAGGCCCATACCGATGCGTGTCCTTCTTCGCTATAATTTCCGGCGGCCTCCAAAGCAATGAAGCTCTTGAAGAGAAAAAGAGGGAAGGGTCTTGCTATCCACAGGCGGCGCGCTTGCGTGCCTTTCGCCGTCCTTCTTTGCGCGCTCTCTTTTCTCCCCTCGCAGGCTTTCCCCCTGGCCCGGCAGTCGGGCCTTGCCGATTCCCGTCTCGCCTTGACGGAGACGCGCGAGGGTCGCCTGGCCGTCTTCGACGATGTCTGGGAGACGATACGCAATCGTTATTACGACCCCTCTTTTCACGGCATAGACTGGCAGGCGCGGCGCGAAGAGTTTCGCCCGCTGGCCGCGAGGGCACGCACCCGCGCAGAGTTCTACGCCGTGCTGCGCCGCATGGTAGGCATCTTGCGCGACGCGCACACGCGCGTCTACGCGCCCGACGAAAAGTTTGACTGGCAGCACCCGCATACCATCTCGGTCGGTCTGTCCGTGCGCGAGGTCAACGGCGCGCCCGTCATCGTCGCCGTCGAGGACGGGTCGGAAGCCGAAAGCGCAGGGATGCGCGCCGGCGACGTTATCACTAGCGTCGATGGCGAGCCGGCCCTCGCGGTCTTTGCGCGGCGGCTGGAAGAGCAAGCCGGGTCTTCGACCGTGGCGGCGGCGCGCTTGCGGGCGATGGCGACCCTTTTCGAGGGCGAGCGCGACACCAGGGTCTATGTCGGGTGGCGTGGCTACGATAACCGTGAGCGCTTCGCCAGCCTTCGCCGCGAGTGGCGCGACCGGACGGCGTTATTGACCGTCAGGCGCGGGCGCGGCCAGATCGGCATCGTCGAGTTCGACGCGTTCACGCAAACAGTCGCAGTGGATTTTATGCGCGCGCTCCGGGGGAAACTGCGCGACGTGCGCGGCCTCGTCGTAGACCTGCGCAATAACGGCGGCGGCGAGGCCGAGGCGATGACAGAAATCGCTTCCGCTTTTCTTCCGACCGGGAGCAGCCTGGGCCGCTTCATGGATCGCACGGGGCGCACGGCCTTTGAGCCGCAAACGCGCTCGGCCATGCTCTTCGCCGCCGAAGCGGTCGCGCTCCTGCGCGTCCCCGTAGTTATCCTCACCAGCGAGAAGACCTCAAGCGCCGCCGAGATATTCGTCGCGACCGTAAGGGAACGCAATCGCGCGACCGTCATCGGTGGGCCGACCTGCGGCTGCGTGCTCGCCATACGACGCCGCCACACGCTGCCCGACGGCGGCGCGCTCGACATCTCCGAGATGGATTACCGCACCGCCACGGGACGCCGCCTTGAGGGCACGGGCATTGCTCCCGACGAACGCATCACGCTCGACCTGGCTGACTTGCGCGCGCGCCGCGACCGCGCGATGGAGCGCGCCATCGAACGCCTTAGAAACGAGACGCAGGATTGACCCCCGCCCCGGCCGTCAACAAATCATTCCGCGTAAGCTTCAACAGCCCGCAGAGCGGTTTTATGTCCCTGAGCTTGAATGTCGCAGAGCAGAGCTTCGTCACGGCCGTCTCGCATGCGCCCTATGATTCGCTGCGCGATCTTGTGGAAGCGCTCAGAGCGCTCCTCTCCGGCAGCAAAAACGTCCTCGTCAAATGGAGCTGCGAGCCCGACGAGCTGGACTTCGAGCTGAGCGTCGTCGCCCGCGATCGAGTCGCCTTCAAGGTCAGGCACTACCCGGACCATCACAGGCTGGCGCGGGCGGGGCGGATCATGTTTTCGCTGCGGACTTCCAGGTTAGAGCTTTGCCTTGCTTTTTGGCGCGCGCTTCGTGACCTGCGAAGGCACATCGCGACCGACGAGTTCGAAAGGAACTGGCGACGCCCTTTCCCCGAAAGCGAGATGCGGCAGTTGACGGAGGCTCTACGGTCTTTCAAGCGCGAGGCCAAAGCGAAAACTATCAACCGCGTAGCGTAGTCCTGTAGTGTAGCCTTGCGGCCGGGCTGCGCCGTTTCTCTCAAGCGCCCGGCGCATCCGCTGCTCCGGCGCTCCTCCTGCGCTCGTAATGGCGACGAGACTTCGCGCGGTTGCCGCAGCCCTTCATATCGCACCAGCGACGGCTGCGATTCTTGCTCGTATCCATAAACAGCCAAGTGCATTTATCGCCCCCGCACTCGCGCGTCCGGTTCAGCTCGGCGGAAGTCAACAGGTCTGCCGCAGAGCGCGCTATGGGCCAGAGCATCTGCTCAAGCGCGGCCTCGTCACCCGCCCAATCCCAGCTGAAGCCGTCCGCTGTTGCGACCACGCGCGTCCGCGCCATCGCCTCAGAGAGCGCGGCGTTCAATAGAGCCAGGTCTTCACGCTTCGGCCCCCGCCCATTTGCGACCGCAGTGAAGATTTCGTAGATCGCGTTGCGAAGCGCCCTTGCACGCTCAAGCGCCGCCTCGGCTCGCGACGGACGCTTCGCCGCCTCGCGCAGCAACGCCCTTGCCTCGCGTTCGCTGATTACGCCCGCCTGACGGCTCCAGGATACCAGGTCTGCGTAGCTCTTCAGGTCGTCCAGCAACTCCTCTGCGTGGTAGCAGTGAATGGTGTTGGCGAAATCCAGGCACAATCGCCCGCCCACCAGCTCCGAAGTCGCCTCGCGCTTTCCCATCTCAACGATCATCCGAATCCCTCCGATTCGTGCCTAACCGGCAAAATATACTTGACAGGTTATAGCGGCCGCGTTATATTCCAACCAGCAAAACCAATTTAGCAGGTTACGAGCCCGGCGGTCAACGATTGAGCTGAGCGAGGGCTAAGTGAACTGAGGAGGCGACACTTTGAACGAGATAGAGCGTTGGAGTATTGAGAGATTGAGAAAAAGTCTCGTCGATTCGCATCCGAGGAGCGAGAGCTTATCCCCTTCCCCTCCTCCTGGCGTGAGAGCGCTACGGGTCTCGCTGGCCCGCGCGATAAGACGTGTTGGCGATCGCAGGAAACGGCGGGCCGGATACGCCGGCGCGGCGCGTTGATGGGCGAGGGCCGCGGCTTCGGCCGAAAACTTCCAAAGCTTACACTAAGGAGGCATCCCCGAATGGATGTACAACCCTTCAGGATCGAGGTCTCGCCCGCGACGCTCGCAGACTTGCGCGAGCGGCTGGCGCGCACGCGCTGGCCCGACGAGATAGAGGACTCGGGCTGGGACTACGGCGCGAACCTGGCTTATCTAAAAGAGCTTTTGGAATACTGGCGTATGGGCTTCGACTGGCGCGCACAGGAGACGGCGCTCAACGCCTTCGCGCACTTTCGCGCTCGCGTGGACGATTTCGGCATCCATTTCGTACACGAGCGAGGCAACGGACACGCGCCCCTGCCGCTCATCATCACGCACGGTTGGCCCAGCACCTTTTATCAAATGCACAAGCTCGTCCCGCTTCTGGCAGACCCCGCCCGCTACGGAGCAGACCCCATGGATGCCTTCGACGTGGTCGTCCCTTCCGTGCCGGGTTACGGTTTTTCGGATCGTCCGAGGGAGCGCGGGATGACCAAGGCGCGCATCGCACGCATCTGGTCGAGCCTGATGGAGGGGCTCGGCTACGCACGCTTCGGCGCGCAGGCGGGCGATGTCGGGACAGGTATCACGACGCGGCTCGGCCTGCTCTTTCCCGAACGGATTATCGGAATCCATCTCACGGACCCGGCGTGGCCCTATCTAGGCGCGGGTGCGCGCGAGCTGTCGGCCGCCGAGCGAGCCTACGTCGAGGAAGAGGCGCGATGGCAGCGTGACGAAGGGGCTTACGGCGACCTACAGGCGACCAAGCCGCAGACTCTCTCCTACGGATTGAACGATTCGCCCGCCGGGCTGGCCGCCTGGATCGTAGAGAAGTTTCGCGCCTGGAGCGATTGCGACGGCGACATAGAGCGTCGCTTTACGAAAGACGAGCTGCTCACGAACCTGACCATCTACTGGGCCACGGAGACGATCAACTCCTCCGTTCGCCTCTACTATGAATCGAGGCGCAACCCTACGCCCTTCAAGCAGGGAGAGCGCGTCGAGGTTCCTACGGCCCTGGCGATCTTTCCCAAAGACATAGACCAGCCGCCGCGCGAATGGGCCGAGCGCTCTTATAACGTAAAGCGCTGGACGCGTATGCCGCGAGGCGGTCACTTCGCCGCGCTGGAAGAGCCTGAGCTTTTGGCCGAAGACATTCGCGCCTTTTTCCGGCCCCTGCGTTGACTAGCGCGGGATCAGCCGCCCTGCAAAATGGAATTGAGAACGGTATGCGGAAATTGATGGGCGAAATCTTCCTGGTGTCCGAGAGCATACGGTACGTCGCCGTTTACCATAAAGGAGAGTTGCTCACTCGCGTCAAGCCCGGCGCGCAGGATGCGAGCGCTTCGGAGTCGGACAAATACGAAGAGCTGTTGGTCAACCCGACGCTGCTGGGGCTGGCCGAGCGCCGAGGCCGTATAGATTGCGGAGGCTGCCGGTTCCTGCTCGTCCGCTACGGAAACTTCTATCAGTTCGTCGCGCCCTATAAGGACGGGCACATCTCGGTCTGCATCGGCCCGGAAGCGGATGTTTTAAATCTGGTAGAGAAAATCTACGACGTGCTCGATCAGGACGGCCTCGCCCTGAAACTTTGACCGCCGCCGCCACCGCACAGGCTCATCGCCTCGCACGCTTCGATAGCATCCCTTTTATCAATCCTGAACCGTAGAGAGAGAGCGCCGGGCTTTGGCTTCCGGCTCGCACGTCAAACTCACGACCAACATTCCTGTGTGGAGCGCGGCTGCCCTCTGCGGCGAGCCTCGTGTTATCATCGCGGCCGAGGGCGCGCCGGTTTCACCCGAAGGGCGCGAATCAAAAACATGCTGTATCTATCGCAGGTGCTGGGTCGGCCCATACGCGACCTCGAAGGCGAGCGTGTGGCGACGATCAAGGATGTCATTGTGCTTCTGGGCGAGGAGGATCACCCGCCCGTGACTGGCTTTGTGGCGCGCTATCGCCGCCGCGACTTCTTCGTGCCGCGCTGGCGCATCACACGCTTTTCCGAGCAGGGCATCCGTCTCAACTCGGATATTTTAGACCTGCGCCCGTTCGTCCGGCGCGAGGGCGAAGTCCTTCTGGCGCGCGACGTGCTCGACAAGCAGTTGATAGACGTTGACGGCAAGCGAGTCGTGAGGGTCAACGACGTGCAGATCATAGAGGCCGCCAGGGAGTGGCGCGTGACGGGCGCGGACGTGAGCCTTCAGGGTTTGTGGCGGCGACTCGCCCCGGCAGGTTTCGTCGGCACGGGTCGCGCGGTCGAAGTCATCGACTGGGCCGATGTCGGCTACCTGGCGACCGATGCCGCGACCGTCCAGCTGAAGTCTTCGAGCGACAAGCTGTCGCGGCTCCACCCTGTAGAGATAGCGCGCCTCGCGGAAGCTCTCTCCTATCATCACGGCTCGGAGATCGTAGAGGCCCTTGACGACGAGACGGCCGCCGAGACGCTCGAAGAGATGCCCGCCTCAGCCCAGGCCCGCATCATAGGCGACATGGACGAGGAGCGCGCCGCCGACATTCTGGAATGGATGTCGCCCGACGAAGCGGCGGACGTGCTCGGCGACCTGCCCGAGGCGAAGGCCGAAGAGCTGTTGGGGTTGATGGAGGGCGAGGAGCAAGCGGATGTCGCGGAGCTTCTGCCCTACGAGGACGACACGGCGGGCGGGCTGATGACGACGGAATTCGTCACGCTGCCGCGCGACCTGACGGTGGGCGCGGCCCTGGCGCGGCTGCGCGAGATGGCCGAGACGCCGAACATGATCTATTACCTGTACGTGGTCGAGCGCGAAGAATCCTGGAAGCTCGTCGGTATCATCGCCCTGCGCAGCCTGATCCTGGCCGACCCCGAAGTTCCGCTCGAAGAGGTGATGCGCGATGACTTTCAGACGGCGCACCCGGACGACTCTGCGCGCGAGGTGGCACAGAAGATCGCCGAGTATAACCTGCTGGCGCTGCCCGTCCTCGACGAAGCGGGCGACATTCTGGGCATCGTGACCGTAGACGATGCGATGGAGATACTACTGCCTAAAGGCTGGCGGCAACGCCTGCCGAAATTGTTCGGATAAGACCATTTTGGATTTTAGATTTTGGATTTTGGATTGGCGAGCGAATCGGAACGCGAGCTTCGATTCCAAGATTCAAGACCGACAGAAAGCGTTAATCTAAAATCCAAAATCTAAAATCTGTTATGTCTGACGGGGAGCCTCCGAATCATGGCCGAATCGCGTGCAGCAGTACGAGCTGCCGGGCGTCGTTTATTGCGGCGTGGGGCTCGCGGTGTGCGGCGCACTGTGACGGGCCGCCGTGGGCTCATCGCGTACCTGGCTATCCTGGGGCCGGGCATGATCGCGGCCAACGCGGGTAATGACGCGGGCGGCATTGCGACCTACGCGACCGTCGGCGCGGATCACGGCTACAGCCTCCTTTGGGTTCTCATTCCGATCACGGTCAGCTTAGGGATTGTGCAGGAGATGTGCGCGCGAATGGGCGCGGTGACGGGCAAGGGTCTGGCAGACCTCGTGCGCGAGCGCTTCGGCGTGCGCTGGACGGCGCTCGTCATGCTCGCGCTCTTGATAGCCAACGGCGGCGTGACCGTTTCGGAGTTCGTAGGCATCGCGGCGGCAACGGAACTCTTCGGCGTGCCGCGCTACCTGTCCGTGCCGCTCGCCGCGATGAGCGTCTGGTGGCTCGTCGTCAAGGGATCGTACAAGCGCGTCGAGCGCGTCTTCCTGGTAATGTCGCTGGTCTTTCTGGGCTACATCGTCTCGGCTTTTATGGCGCGGCCCGCCTGGGGCGAGATCGCGCGCGCGATTGTAAGGCCCACCTGGAGCTTTGCGCCCGCCTACCTGTTCACGTTCGTCGCCGTCGTCGGCACGACAATCTCGCCTTACATGCAGGTCTTCGTCCAATCGTCTGTGGTCGAGAAGGGCGTCACGGCCGAAGACTACGCGATGACGCGCGCCGACGTGTGGACTGGAACGGCCTTCGCTATCACCATCGTCTTCTTTATCATCATCTCGACGGCGGCGACGCTTCACAGCCACGGCATACAGATCGAGTCGGCGGCCGATGCTGCGCGCGCTCTCGAACCGCTCGCAGGGCCTTACGCCGGACTGCTGTTTGCGGTCGGACTGTTCGGCGCTTCGATGCTGGCGGCCGGCGTGCTGCCCTTGGCGACGGCCTACTCTATCAGTGAGGCCCTGGGGTTTGAGAAGGGCGTCTCGCGCAGCTTTCGAGAGGCCCCCATCTTTATCGGCATTTTTACATTCCTGGTGGCCACGGGCGCGCTCGTCGCCGTCATCCCGGGCCTGCCGCTGATACGAGTGCTGCTCGTCACTCAGGTCATGAACGGCCTGCTCTTGCCTGTGCTTCTGTTCGCCATCCTGCGGCTTGTCAATGACAAGGATTTGATGGGGACATACACGAACGGGACGTTTTATAATATCGCCGCCTGGCTGACGGCTATAATCGTCTCGGCGCTGTCGCTGCTGCTGCTCGTGACGACGATCTTTCCGAATCTCTTTAATTCATAAGCGGGGCGCTCGCCCAGGGGCGGAACGACTCCGTGGGGCCAGCTTTTGCGGGCTCTCCCTGCGCGCGGGCCGAATGGATTTCCGCTCGCCAATGCGCCCCCGTTGATGGTAAAAGAGTAGGCTGCTGCCGGAGCACACCTCTTTTGAACCCTTATCTTCAGCAAGGGGGAAGAAAGCTGATCGTGAATCCTTCTAAACGCAGAAATAAGATCGCGTTTTTCTTCATCGCGCTCGCCGTAGCCGTGCTGGCGGTCTCCTCTATTTACGCCTTTGACGAGGCGTTGCGTACATACCTGGCGCATAACATGCGCGCCGCCGCCTATCATGAAAACATCCTCGATATAACGAAGATGGTGCTCTGGGGCTTTCTCGCCATCGTCGTCATTCGCGGCCTCAACGAGCTGATCTTCGGTTTCATTTTCCGCATACGCAGAGGCTACGAAGCGCCCAGCCTGATACGGAATATCTTTTCGATCGTCGCCTACATTATCGTCTTCACGATTCTCTCCAAGATATTCATCACAGGCGTTGACCTGACGACCGTGCTGGCGACCTCTACGGCGTTCGGTCTAATCATCGGTCTCGCGCTGCAAGAGACACTGGGGAATCTCTTCGCGGGCGCCTCGCTTCACGCCGACAAGCCCTTTCAGGTTGGCGATGTAATCACTGTAGGCCAGCACACGGGCGTAGTCGAGAGCGTCACCTGGCGCGCCGTCAAGATCAGGACCTTCACCAATCACATAGTGCTCATCAGCAACAGCAACGCCTCGAAGGAATATATACAGGTCTTCCCGCGCGATAACCTGAACGCGCGTCTGGTCTTCTTCAATACCACCTACAGCAACCTGCCGGCGCGCGCCATCCACATCGTGCGCGAGGCCGTGCGTAATGTCCCCAACGTCTCGCCGCAGATTACGCCCATCGTCCGCATCAAGAACCTGGGCGATAGCGGCGTGGACTACGAGGTCAAGTACTGGCTAGAAGATTACGCCAGGTATAACGACACGGACGCGCTCATACGCCAGCGCATCTGGTACGCCTTCCAGCGCGAGGGACAGGGACTAGATTTCGCCTTCCCGACGCGCACGCTCTACATGCAGCAGATCGAGCAGGACGGTGCGCCCGCCGATGGCGATGCCGTCTTTGAAAGACTCTCGGCCGTTGACATCTTTCGGCCGCTCTCGGACGAAGAGACGGCCAAGTTGGCGGACGCGACCGTTTGTCACGGCTTCGCCCCAGGCGAGATGGTGATCCGCGCGGGCGCTAAGGGATCGTCAATGTTCGTCGTGCATCGTGGGCTCGTGGACGTGCGGATCGCGGACAACGGGCGACCGCGCACCGTCGCTACGCTCAAGGAAGGCGACTTCTTCGGAGAGATGGCGTTGTTCACGGGCGAACCGCGCACCGCCGATGTCGTCGCCAAAGAAGAGACAGAGGTATTGGAGATCGGTCATCTGGCGATGAAGCAGTTGTTTGAGACCAACCCAGCGCTGGTCGAATCCCTGAGCCGCACGATAGCCGAGCGCCGCGCCGGTCTGAAAGCCAAGCAGGCTGATACGGAGATGATTAAGAAAGAGTCAGCGGGCGTGCTCGCCTCCATCAAGAGCTTCTTCGGGATAAGCTAAGCGCTGCCTTTACGCTCTATGACCAGCACGCGCGCCTCGCCCAGCGGATGAGCGAAGTGCTCATCGCCCTCATCCGCGTAGAAGATTTCACCGGCCTTCAACGGCGCGATCTTCTCCCGGCCGCCTTCGCGATAGTGCATCAGGACTTCACCGCTCAGGACTACGAAGACTTCCCTTCCTTCGTTCGTGTGCCATCTATACGGCTGGTCTGTCCAGTGAAGGCGCACTGTCGCCCCTTCCACCTCGCAGATGTCCAGAGCATCCCAGGCGCGTTCCGCCTTGAATTTTAGAGGGTCTATCAATCTCATGGATTCTTTCAGCCGCCGGTCGCCCCTGCCTGCGAGTTGGCTCGCGGGCGGCGCACCAACTCGCCCCCGCAATTCGGGCACACAGACTTCATTTCGCCCGTGCACGCCGAGCAGAACGTGCACTCATAAACACAAATGTAGGCTTCCGCGTCACGCGCTAGCGCTGCGCCGCACCTCTCGCATACCGTCCTCATTTCCAGAGCCATCGCCGTCCAGCTCCTTTCTCCTATTTCTCGCTGCCCGCAAAGCTTTCAAGGCAGGCACGAACCGTAACGCGCGCTCTCCGCTGTCCTCTCAATTGGTTGCGACAGAACAAGCCTCCGTCGCGCGTGGCAAAGCTTCCGGTTGCTGCGCGGCTTCGTCCGCGACCGCCTGCGGCGGTGTCTTAGAGGTGTTTGATAGTTTCGCGGCGGCCGTCTTCACCAGCGCGACGCCGCCCAGGATAACCAGCATCGCCACGATCATGCGCCAGCCCAAAGGCTCTGCAAGCACCAGCCACCCCAGCAGCACGGCGATCACCGGATTGATGTATGAATAAGTCGAGACCACAGAGAGCGGCAGCTTTTGCACCGCGTAGGTGTACGACCCGTAAGCGACTATAGACCCGAACACGATCAGGTAGCAGAGGGCCGCCAGCGATCTCTGGCTGAAATGCAGCCCGCGCCATTCGCCCAAGAGCGTGCCGAGCAGCATCATGGCAACCCCCGCGAAGAGCATCTGTACGGCGGCTCCCATCAGCGGCGCGACCTTCGTCTCGTGGTGCTTGGCGTAAACACTGCCTCCCGACCAGGAAGCGCAGGCGACCTGTATCGCAGCCATCCCCAGCAAATAGCCCGCGCTCATGGTCTCGCCGAAGAGACCGGGCGCGACCAGCAGTATCAATCCGCCGAAGCCTACCAGCATCCCTATCAGCGCCTGCAAACGGACTCTCTCACCGTCGCTTCGTAGCCTCTCGAAGCCCACGACCCAGAAGGGAGAGGTCGCCACCATCAGCGCCGCCATGCCGCTCGGAATCCACACCTCCGCCCAGACAACCAGCCCGTTGCCGACGCCCAGCAGCATCAGACCGATCAGCGCTTGATACAGCCATTCTCTGCCCGACGGCAAACGCTCCCTGCGCCAGCCGCGCATAAGGGCGAACAGCACGGTGCCCGCCGTCAGAAAACGCATCCCGGCCAGCAGTGTCGGCGGCAAGGTCTCCAACCCTACGCGAATCGCCAGGTAGGTCGTGCCCCAGAAAAAAAAGACTGCGGCCAGCGCACAGTAGGCTATGACACGCTCGCGCCTTGCCATTATTTAAGTCCCCCTTTTTCGCCGACTTGCAGCCGGGGCGTCTCCTTGACCGTCTTCAACACGATCGTCGTGCGCGTCGAGCGAATGTTCTTAAACTGACCGAACTCTTCCTTGAGAATTCTATATAGATCGTCCGTATCGCGCGCGCGCACTTTGACCAGAAAACAGTCCTCGCCCGCCAGGTGATGCAGTTCCTGAACGGACGGCAGCGCGCTCATGGCTTCGGCCGTGCGGTCCGACTCCCCCATAATGTCCGCGCGGTCATCGACCCGAACGAATATGAATGCCAGCAACCCCAGGTCTAGCGCGTGCGGGTCGAGCAGCGCCATGTAGCCCCGTATGAGCCCGCGCTCCTCCAGCTTTCTGACCCGCTCAAGCGTCGCCGA
>DASQYE010000244.1:0-2301 GCA_035639355.1 Pyrinomonadaceae bacterium | reverse complement strand
AGGATAAGGGATGAGGGCGGAAGGCGGAGGGATGAACGAAGGGCGGAGGGATAAGGGATGAGGGATGAGGCAATGCGGAACTAGGAATGATGAATTAAAAGCATTGGTCTTTCATTCCTCGTTCATCATTCCGCACTCATAGTTTACTTTTCATCCCTCATCCCTCCGCCCTCATCCCTTGGTTCTCCGCCCTGCTTTCGGTTGCGGCTCTGCGGCGCGCTCGCCTATAATTGGAGACCTGAGAATGCACCTCGTACGGCATGGCGTGAGTGTTGAGCGGTGATCCGGTGAATCGTATAGAGAGTCCCGGACGGCCGCCTCTCGGTGTGGAGAAAGAAGTTCAAAGAATGGCTTATCTCAAACCGCAGCGTCCCGAAAAAGTTACCGCCCCCTCTTTGCGCGCCAGTAAGGAGCGAGGCGAGCGGCTGGTCTGTCTGACGGCTTACGATTATCCGACCGCGCGCATCGTAGACGAAGCGGGCACGGATATTATTCTCGTCGGCGACTCGGTCGGCAACGTCGTGCTCGGCTACGGCAACACTGTGCCGGTCACGCTCGAAGAGATTCTGATGCACACGCGCGCCGTGCGTCGCGGAGTGCAGCGCGCGCTGCTGGTCGCCGACATGCCCTACGGCTCTTACCACACGGGGGCGGACGACGCCGTGCGCGCCGCCCTGCGTTTGATAAAGGAGTCGGGCGCGGAGGCCGTCAAACTGGAAGGCGGGCGCTCGCGTGCCGCTCTGGTCAAGCGCCTGGTTGATGAGGAGATTCCGGTGATGGGCCACGTGGGGCTGACGCCGCAGTCCGTCAATAAGCTGGGCGGCTTTCGCGTGCAGGGTAAAACGGCCGAGACGGCGCGCGCTATTCTTGAGGACGCGCGGGCGCTCGAAGACGCAGGCGCTTTCGCCACCGTGCTCGAACTCGTGCCGCGCGAGATCGCCAAGCTCGTCACAGAGAGCATAAGCATTCCGACCATAGGCATCGGCGCGGGCCCACATTGCGACATACAGGTGCTGGTGCTTCACGACCTGCTCGGCCTCTCCTTCGGCAAGCTGCCGCGCTTCGTGCGCCAGTACGCCAACCTGCACCAGACGATGACGGACGCCATCAGTCATTTCGCCGAGGATGTTCGCACCGGAGCTTATCCGTCTGACGCGGAATCTTACGGCCTGCCCCAGGAGGCCGCCGCCGAGTTGAAAATCGAGACTCCGGACAAGGATACGGAGGTTGAGCGCTCCTAGAAGTCTTCCCCCTACTCTTATGGAGATAATCAATCGCCGTCAGCGCATGAGTTCCGTGTCGCGTAAAGTGCGACGCCAGCAGGATAGGACTATCGGACTCGTGCCGACGATGGGCGCGCTGCACAACGGCCATTTGAGCCTCGTGCGCGAGGCCCGAAGGATGTGCGACGTGGTGGTCGTCTCGGTCTTCGTCAATCCGGCGCAGTTCGGCCCCGGCGAAGATTTCAGCCGCTACCCGCGCGACCTGACGAACGACGCGGCGCTTCTGACCGACTACAACGTCGATTACATCTTCGCGCCCGCGATGGATGAGATTTACCCTAAGAATTTCTCGACCTACGTGACGGTCGAAGGGTTCTCGGAACAGCTTGAGGGCGCGTCGCGGCCCGGCCATTTTCGCGGCGTCGCCACGGTGGTGACAGTATTGCTCAATATCGTGCGCCCCGATTTCGCTTTCTTCGGCCAGAAGGACGCGCAGCAAACCTTGATCGTCAAAAGGCTGGTGCGCGACCTGGCCTTCGATACGGAGATCGTCGTGCTGCCGACGGTGCGCGAGGAGTCGGGCCTCGCCCTCTCGTCTCGGAACACCTATTTGAATGACGAGGAGAGACAGGCCGCGAGCGTGCTCTACCGCTCGCTCATGCGCGCCAAAGAGGCTTATAAGGATGGGGAACGCAACGGCACGCGCCTGGCCGGAATCGTCCGCTCGACGATCGAGACGGAGCCGCGCGCGCGCGTCGATTACATCAGCGTGACGGACGCCGACACCCTGGAGAAGTTGGAGAAGCTGGACGACCGCACCGTTCTCATAGCCATCGCCGTCCAGGTGGGCAAGACGCGCCTCATAGATAACATCGTGCTCAATCGCAAGAAGGATGCTATTCAGAAAGCGTAAGCTCTTCAGTCCACGGGCGGGCATTTTATCGAGCGGGCGGGCTTTGATCGAATAGGCCGGGCCGGGCCTCCTTCTTCCCACGAAATTTAATTGATGATTGAAAGAACAAAACAGAAATCCCACATCGAATTCACTTTGAACGGTGAGCCCACGGAGGTCGCCTTC
>DASQYE010000243.1:0-5603 GCA_035639355.1 Pyrinomonadaceae bacterium | reverse complement strand
TTGCCACCCTTATGAAAGCGTTCGAAACAATAGCCATACCCGATAAGCTTCGCTGGCGAGAGTTGCCGCGCGTCACACAATGGGCGCTCTATCGAAAGCTGGAAGGCCTGTACGGAAATGCGCGCGACGAGGATGCCTTCGATTCGCTGGCGGTCGATAAACAGCAGGCGCTCTTGATACTGACCCGCCGCTTTATAGAGCTTGAGCTGTGGACGATCGTGCGGCGCGTCGGGAATGTTTACGGCGAAGGCGGGGTCGGAATGGATTTTGAAGCGTGGCCGCTACTTCTATCGACGCTCCGGCGGAGCAGGAATTTCACGAGCCGCTTCGCCAATCACGGCAATACGACCGGAGGCTTTATAGAGCGCGGGGTCGGCCGCGCGTCGCTTCACGTCTTGTACGTCGATAAAGACAAGGAGCGACGCTGGGCCGCCCATTTCGATCTATATAACCCCTGGGCTTCGCCCGTGAACGCCTGGCGGCACCTGCTTGAGGAAAAGATTCGAGGCTACACGCCGGACTGGCGCGCAATCGGCGCATCCATCTGGGGCGAGTCGGCTCTTCCCTTTGACGCGACCAGAAATAGAGTCGTTTAAGAAGTCCTGTAAGAAGTCCCGCTCGTGACCCTCCGGTGGGGCGTGTGCCCGGCAGATACCTGCCATGTAAAGGAGACATTCGTAATGTTTGAGCAATTCACACTCGGCATTGAAGAGGAGTTTCAGATCGTTGACCCTAAGACGCGCGAGCTACGCTCACATGTCTCCGAATTTTTAGAAGAAGGCAAGATGATTCTGGGCGAGCAGATCAAGCCCGAGATGATCCAGTCGATGATAGAGGTCGGCACTGGGATATGCCGCAATATTCAAGAGGCGCGCGCCGACATCACGCGCCTGCGCGGCATCATATCGGGGCTCGCGCGCAAGACCGGATTGGAGATCGTCGCCGCTTCGACTCACCCCATCTCGCGCTGGCAGGATCAGAAGATATTTGACGACGAGCGGTACGAACTGCTGGTCGAGGAACTGCAAACGGTCGCGCGCTCTCTCCTCATCTTCGGCCTGCACGTGCACGTCGGCATCGCAGACCTTGACCGGCAGATTCACATCATGAACGCCGCACGCTATTTTCTGCCTCACGTGTTGGCGCTAACGACCTCGTCGCCCTTCTGGATGGGCCATAATACGGGGCTCAAGTCCTACCGCTCCGAGGTCTTCAAGCAGTTCCCGCGCACGGACATACCCGACCACTACGATTCGCACGCCTCCTTCCAGCGCTACGTAGACCTGCTGGTTAAAACGGGCTGCATCGACAACGGCAAAAAAATCTGGTGGGATGTGCGCCCGCATCCCTTCTTCCCGACCCTGGAATTTCGCATCTGCGACATACCGACGCGCGTTGACGATACCATCGCCATCGCCGCGCTCTTCCAGGCCATCGTCGCCAAGCTCAACAAGCTGATAGATAAGAACCTGGGCTTCCGTCTCTATCGCCGCGCGCTGATACAGGAGAACAAGTGGCGCGCCGTGCGCTACGGTCTGGACGGCAAGATGATAGATTTCGGTAAGCAGAAGGAAGTGCCTGTCCGCGATCTGATACTTGAGCTGCTGGAGTTCGTGGACGACGTGCTGGACGATCTGGGCTCGCGCGCAGAGGTCGAGCACATCCATACGATTCTTGAGCGCGGAACGAGCGCCGACGCGCAGCTACAGGTCTACCGCGAGACCAACGACCTCAAATCGGTCGTCGATCTACTGATCGAGCGGACGATGGAGAACGTCCCGCGCGACATCAGCATGAGCGCGGCGACGCCGTCAGTAACTTCGTCCTCAACAATCTCTAAATAAGAGTAGAGCCGCGACAGGCGTCAAACACGCCCGGCGCGGCCCTGCTTCATCAAAATGCTTTCCCACTGCCGGGAAGCGGCTTTACGCCCGGCCTCTAGTCGCAGCCCTCGGACTTTCCCGCATGCTTCAAGGATTCCTGTAAAAAATTCTCGAAGATAATGCGCCCGTCGCGCGATTCGTTCGGGTGCTCCCAACGCGTGCGATTCTTATTCCAGTCCTCGAATGATTTTTCGAGATGGAATTGCACTGTGTAGATCAGTTGTCCTTCCGTGCGCTTGACCATCATCTGGTTGCGGCACTTGACGGCTGTGGCGAGCAGCTTAAAGCCGTCGGGCACGCGGTCGAGCTGTAGGCCGTGATTCTGCCAGACTCGAAGTATGCGCGCCTCGGTCGTGTAATCCTGCCAGATGCCGGACTCCGTGTCGTTGATGCCGCAAAAGATCGGATCGTCCGGCTGTGTGATGCGAACGAAGCGGTACTGGTACTCGAAGGAGCGATTCGCGCGCCGCTCGTGCTGCTCCATATGGTCGAGCGTGACGACGCGCGCGCCGAAACCTAAGCCCACAAGCTGATGCCCACCGCAGATGCCCAAGACGGGCATCCGCGTAGAGCGCACGAACCGGCCGAACTGCTCAAGGTAAGCCGGTTTATAATAGTCGAAGTCGCGCAAGGTCCCGCTCAGCACGACGGCGTCGGGACGAAAATCGCCAACCGCCTCGCTGATCTCGGACAGGTGCGCGACCCTTGTCACGGGGCGCTTCACGAGCCGCGCTATATTGTTGAGGATATTTTCAATGGCGAGCCCCGAGATTTTGCGTTCGCGCTGAAGCTCAAGGGCGACCGTTCGCCCCCAATCGTGCCGCGCCACCTCCGAAATGTCATCCTCGTCGCGCAGAAGGTCGTTGATGACGAGCACGCGCGCCTCTTCAATGCGTTTCTCTATCGGCTCGTAGCGGCAGAAAGGTCGCTGGTTGAAAGGGAACGGCAAAGGCTCCGGGGCGTCGAGCGGCGTGTTCTGGTCTAGCTTGATCTCTTCTATCATGCGGAAAAGTTTGTGTTCCTGCGGCGAGGTCTTATTTCTCAGGCGCGCGCCGCTGCTTCGTATTCTGGTTGAATTGGGGAACAGGCGTCCCGGCCCCGGCCTCTGTTATCTCGGCCCGCACCTCGCCCAGAAGCGATGCGCGCAGGCGCGAGCGAAATGTTCGGCTCCGTTTTTCCGCAGCCTTATCAATCAAGAGTAGCATGCGATGCCAGGAAGATTCGAGCTGATCCGCGAGACTTGAGATCTGTGTGATGTCGTAAGGCACGGCGACATCCTGGCAACCGGCGCGTGCGAACACGGCCAGGTAGCGAGCCGTCGCCAGGTCTGGACAGAACGTGCGCCGGCGGCCTGTCTTCAATTCTACGCCGAGCAGTGTGTGCTGCACTTCGACGCTTTCGGCCCGCGCCGGAACATCCAGATGATGCGAACGCGTCCGCAGGCGCAGGATGCGCTCGCGGTAGATGCGCGGCATCCACAACTCGCCGAGGGCATCTTTGATCTCGGCCGCGTGGCCCACGCCCGACCCGCCACGCTCGGCGCGAGTGGTCGCTCCGGCGAGAGACGCTAACGATGCGTTCGCGCTCGTCTTTGCCACGGTGATAAGATTCATATTAACCCAAGTCGGAGAGCCGGGCCGGCCCCTTGCCTTAGAATAACCGCTCGGACTCATAACCGGAAGCGGAAACTTAAAGTCTCTCTTTCATCGATTAGCTGACGCTGCTACTCCCGGCCTTCTCTGGAAGGCGTCGATGACGCGGCCCGGAAACAGGCCCAGGTAAAATACTCCGAGCACTGTGATGACGAGCGCCGCCGCGAGGGCCGCCGGTACGGGCGGCGCAGTCCAGGGGGTCGTCCGCTCGCGGAAGAACATCACTATGATGAGACGCAAATAGTAGTAGGCCGAGATGGCCGTGTTGAGCACGGCGATGACTACCAGGTAGTAATATTCCTCGTCGAGCGCCGCGCGAAAGACCATGATCTTGCCCATGAAACCTGCGGTCAAAGGCATCCCGAGCAGCGAGAGCAGAAAGAGCGAGAGCGTAAAGGCCAGGGCGGGCGCGCGAAAACCTATGCCGTTGTAATCTTCGACCTCTGTGCGCCGGTCGCCGTCGCGGGCGATTAGCGTCACCACCGCAAACGCCCCCAGGTTCATCACGGCGTAGGTCAGCATGTAGAAGGCGACCGATGCGATGGCCGCGCTTCTTTGATCGGCGTCCGAGCTTGCGCCTGCTCCTACGAAGCCGACCAGCGCGTAGCCCGCGTGCGCGATCGAGGAATATGCGAGCATCCGCTTGACGTTGTTCTGCACGATTGCCGCAAGGTTGCCGACCGTCATCGTTATGATCGCCAGCCCCACGAGCGCATTCAACCAGGCGTAATGCGCGAAACCGGAGATGCTCGCGGCGCTCGCCACGAAGGGGAAACCGAAGACGAAGACGCGCAGGAATGATGCGAACCCGGCGGCCTTCGGCCCGGCCGCCATAAAGGCCGTGACCGGAGTCGGCGCTCCTTCGTACACGTCCGGCGTCCAGATATGAAAGGGCGCGGTCGCCACCTTGAAACCGAAACCGACGAGCATCATGGCCGCGCCCGCGAACAGGAGCGGCGGATACATAGAGTCGTTGATGCGCGTGGCGATCTCGTTGATGTTGGTCGTCCCGGCCAGGCCCGCTTCGGTGGCCGTCGCGCCGTAAACGAGAGCTATGCCGTAGAGAAGAAACGCCGAAGAGAACGACCCCAGAATAAAATATTTGAGCGAGGATTCGTTCGAGCGCAGGTCCGTGCGACGAAAACCGGCCATCACGTAGGTAGCGATGGAGAGAATCTCCAGGCCCAGGAATATAATCACCAGGTCGCCGCCCGAAGCCATCAGCATCATCCCGGAGGTGGCGAACATCAAAAGCGAATGGAACTCGCCAGCGGGCAGGTCTTCGCTCTTGACCCAGACCATAGAGATAAGGATGGTGAGCGCCGAGACGAGCAGAAAGATGAGCGTAAAGCTCAGTCGAAGCTCGTCCAAAACTATCATGCCGTTGAAAGTCCCGTGCGAGGTGAGCGGGAGCCCGCCGCCCGCCCGCTCGACCCACATCCAAAGGGTCGCTGCGGCGGCCGCCGCGAGTCCCGCGAGCGAGATGCCGCCCGTCAGCCACCTCTGGCGCGGTCGCGCGAAGGCGTCAACCAGCATCACCGCCACGGCCACGCCGCCGACGATCAACTCCGGCAGGATCAGCATGAAGTTGATGTCAGCCTTCAAGACTTGAAATGCAAGGCTCAGGTTCATCTGTTTTCAATCACAATGTGAAGCCTACTTAGCGGCTTCGGCCGGCGGGGCGGAAGCCCCCGCCATTAAAAGCTTATCCAGATTTTCGCGGATGGTCTTTTTATACAGCTCCGGCTCCGCCATGCCCGTGTGCCGAGGGGGCGCGAGCCGCCCTTCCCGGTCGAAGAAGATCACGTAGGGCAGGCGCATCCTGGTCGAGAACTGCGCGAAGGTCAACTGTGTCGGGTCGCGCAAGACCGGAAACGAGAGCTTGTTCTCCTTTACGAAATCGCGCAATCCGTCATCCGTCAGCTGTTCTCGCCTGTCCAGGCTGACCCATAGAAATCTCACCGGCTTATCGCGGTACTCGGTTTGAAGCTCTTCGAGCGCGCGCAGCTCCGTCGCGCAGGGCGCGCACCACGTCGCGCCGAAAGAGACCAGAACTATCTTGCCCTTC
>DASQYE010000242.1:0-13113 GCA_035639355.1 Pyrinomonadaceae bacterium | reverse complement strand
TGTTCGGCGCGCGAAACAAGCGGCCGTCACCCGTGTTCCTTCCATTTAGCGGCCGCCCGCGCGCTTTCTCTTCTATATAACGAAGCCTATCTCTCTTGCCGAACCGCGCAAACTCCTTGACGGCTGCTTACCGCTCGCCTCCCGTCTCGTCTGCCGCCTGTGTCTTGCCTAGAACCGCTCCGGCGACGCCTATTATGAGACCGATGATGATGAGCGCGAAGCCCGTGAGCGCGCGTCCGTGGTGCTCCGCGCCGGAGGTGGTCGCTTCATCGATCAACTGCCTGATCCCGGCGTCGTGCGGGATGGTGAAGAGACCTATGGAGACCAGCAGGAAACCGAGCGCAGCCGCTTTAAGCAGTAAAGGCGTGCGTTGCGGGCGTCCCATCTTCTGCCCCAGGGCGCTGCGCGTATAGCCGAATGACAGATAGATCGAAAAGCCCAGCATCAGCCAGCCGATGAAGCGCCACCAGGAGGCCGGCGGTAGATAGAACATCAGGAAGAAACAGGACACGACGCCGAGCAGCGGCAGCACAAAGGCTCCGCCGGGGACTTTGAATGGCCGCGCGCGTCCTGGGTCTTTGTAGCGCAGCACCGGGATGCCGACGCAGACGAGCACGAAGGCGAACAGCGTCCCGATGTTGGTCAGGTCAACCATCTCGTCTATGCTCATAAAAGCTGCGAAACCGCCGACAAAGATGCCGGTCAGAATAGTCGTCACGTGCGGCGTCTTGAAGCGCGGGTGGACGGTGGCGAAGACCGAAGGCAGCAGCCCGTCGCGGGCCATGGAGAAAAAGATGCGCGGCTGGCCGAGCTGGAAGACCAGCAGCACGGCCGTGTGCGCGATGACCGAGCCGAAGGCGACGACCGTGCTCGGCCAGGTCACGCCTGCGGGAGCGGCGTGATCGAGCGCCATCGTCAGCGGCTCGGCCTGCTCATTGGCGAGCTTCTGCACCAGCTCGCTGTACGGAATAATGCCCGTGAAGACCGCGCCCACTATGACGTACAGGATCGTGCAGATGATGAGCGAGGCAATGATGCCTATGGGCAGATCGCGCGTCGGATTCTTACACTCCTCGGCGACGGTCGAGACGGCGTCGAAGCCTATGTAAGCGAAGAAGACGAGCGCCGCGCCCGTGAACGTACCCCTCCACCCGTTCGGCTGGAACGGCGTCCAGTTCGAGACCATCTTTCCGGGCGAGACGTAGTAGAGCGCCACCCCTACGAAGAAGAGCAGCACGATGATCTTAATCATGACCATCACGGCATTGAACTCTGCCGACTCCTTGATGCCCCACACGAGCACGATCGTGATGAGCGCGACGATCAAGAGCGCGAGCAGGTTGAAGATGATGGGATAGCCGAAGATGTGCGGCGCGCCCCCGAACTGCTCTGCGTAGAGCGCCGGGTTGTTCGCGGCCAGCTTCCCGGCGGTGCGGTAATCCGTCGCCAGCCAGGCTGGAAAGTCTATGCCCAGATTCCCCAGCAGCGTGCGAAAGTAGTTCGCCCAACTGATCGCGACGGCGATGTTTCCGACCGCGTACTCGATAATCAAGTCCCAACCGATAATCCAGGCGATCAGCTCGCCGAGCGTGGCGTAAGAGTAGGTGTAGGCGGAGCCGGAGATCGGAACCATAGAGGCCATCTCCGCGTAGCAGAAGGCCGTGAACGCGCAGACGACGGCCGTGATGACGAACGAGAGCATCAGGGAAGCCCCCGCGCCGGGGCGCGAGGCGTCTCCGGCGGCCGCCGTGCCCACGGTCGCGAAAATGCCCGCGCCGATGATCGCGCCGATGCCTAAGAGCGTGACGTTGAACGCGCCGAGCGTCCGCTTTAGGGAGAATTGCGGCCCGCCCGCACTCTCCAGAATGTCGTCCAGATTTTTGGTGCGAAAGATGCCTCGAAGCAAGATGTGCCTCCCGCAGATGTTTTTTTAGATTGAGATTGCGCTTCCTGAAAACTTTGGCCCGCCCGTTGATCGAGACCGGTTCGCGCGCGCGGAGTTTGTCACGGAACGCGCGGGCATTGCAACAATAAAGTAACGCGCGCTCGCCTAGTAGCAATAAAGTGCAGCGCCTGTGGATGGGGCCCGCTTCGTTTATCTATGGCGAGGCCCGGAAGTCTGGACGCCGCAGGGCCGGCAGGCCACTCCGCCCCGCGTCAGCTGGTGCGCGCGCGCCCGAAGAATCGGAACGGGAGATGGGCCAGGGTCGCGGGCGATGGGCCCGGCTCGCGCGCGGGCCATTTCGTTGACGGTATTAAAGGCGCTCTGCTAGACTCCGCCGCAAAACTTCTTCCGATTTGAAGCTCGCAAAGCTTTTCGATCTGCGAAGGCGACCGATTATGCATGAGGACGATCTACAATCTCGTCCGATCTACGAGGGCCTGGATACCGCATACGTAAATCTGGGGGCCCTGCTGCGCTACTTGCGCGCTCGCGATTTCAAGGGGCGCGTGCATGTCCTGCTCGACGAATATGAGGCGGACGTTTTCCTATCGGGGGAGCAAGCCGCGCCGCCGCGCGTGCGCGAGACCAACCACGCCGCGCAGCGCGAAGCCGAGGGCGATGCGGCGATGCAGCGTCTGCTGGTGCGCGCCAGCGAGCCGGGCGGCCGGATCAGCGTTTACGAGAGTGAGGCGGCGGAGCAGACTGTCGCCCCCGCTCGCGCGGCCGACCCTCCTGCGCCCCCCCTGGCGTCTCGCCCTGCTGCGCGCCCGCCTGAAGAAGATACGAGCATAGAGCCGGAGGAAGAGCTGGGCTGGCCCGACCTGGTGCGCCTGAGCGGCGATATGATCGCGGCGGTAGAACGCGCGACGCTCAGCTTCGGGGCCGATTTCGCCTCCATGTTTCGCGCCGCGCGGCTGGAGTTGGCCGACGACTTCTCCTTTCTTGACCCGTCGGCGCAACGCTTTGAATATGCTCATGGCGTGGTTTACCTGCGCGTACAGCCCGAAAGAAACGCGTACCTTTCGAGCCTCAGCGAATGTATGCACAGGGTTGTAGACAGGCTCGCTGCGGCCGAGCGCGGACGCAGCGTGCGCGAGCGAGTCGCGCTCGAACTCGCCGTGCTGGCCAGGCGGCGCGAGGTGGCGATCAGGCAATTCGGTCTCATGCCGTACCTCGATCGCATCGCCGGCACCAGGGTGTTGTGAAGGAAGCGGTCAGTAGTCAGAACCAGAGGACTCAGGAGTCCGGACGAAGCGGCGGCCCGCCTTCATTCTGAGTCCTCTGGTTCTGACTACTGAGTCCTGATTCCTTATTATTGAGAGCAAATCTTATGCTTAAATGGAGCGCGTTCTGGACTACCTTCGGATTGTTGGTCGTGGCCGAGATGGGCGACAAGACGCAGCTGGCGGCGATTACGCTTTCGGCGCAGACGCGCGCCCCGGTCTCTGTTTTTCTAGGCGCTGCGCTGGCGCTCACGCTCGTCTCGCTCCTGGGCGTCGCGCTCGGCGCGCTCCTGGGCCAATACTTGCCGACGGCTCTCTTACACAAGGCGGCTGCCGTCGCCTTCATAGTGATCGGCGTGCTCATGCTCTGGGGAAAAATGTAAGAAAGGAAAAAGTAAAAACCTGGAAGGAAAAGTGAGGCCGCGCGAGGACACTTTACAATCGAAGCGCTTTCTCGCCCGCACTTTTGCCTTTTACCTTTTGCCCTTTTACTTTTGAGTCAATCATGTATCCATTCAGAAATATTTTGTTTCCGACCGATTTCACTTTGCACGCGCGCGCGGCCTTGAAATACGCTGCGGCTTTCGCGCGCGCGGGCGGAGGGCGCGTCGTGCTCTTCAGCGTGCAGAGCGGAACAGTTCCCGCCAACCTTTTAACGCTGCCCGACCGCGTCTTCGAGGATGCTGACAAGCGCTGGCTGCAACAGCTGCGCGCAGATGTAGGCGGGCTGCTGGCGGAGCCTATGTTCGATGGGTTGGAGGTCGAGCCGGTCATAGTCGAAGGCGAGCCCGCGCCCATGATCGCGCGCGCCGTGCTCGACTTCAATATCGACCTGGTGACGATCGTGACGCACGGGCGCAAAGGGCTCTCGCGCGCCATGTGGGGATCGACCGCCGAGGAGATCATCGCCGAAGCGCCGTGCCCCGTGCTGACGATCCGTCCGCCGCAACGCGATTTCGTAGAGCACAGGGACAGCCACACGGAGATTCGTCTCAACCGCGTACTGCTTGCGACCAACTTTCGCGCCTCTTCCAACTCTGCGGCGCAGGTGGCGGCCGAACTAGCGGGCCGCACCGGCGCGGAGCTTCACGTCATCTACGTCATAGGCGATTACATGGATCAGATGGCGGAGTTTTTCCCGGACAGCGCCGGGCCGCCGCTCGCGCGCCTGCGCCAGTACGTAGAGGGGCGCATGGAGGTGTTTGCGCACGAGGCGGGCAGCCGCGCCATCAGCCACATACGCGAGGGGCAGCCCTACGCGGAGATCGTTCGACTGGCGACGGAGAAGGACGTGGATTTGATCGTCATCGGCACGAGCATTCACGCTTCGCTCTTCGGAGGCACGCCCGTACTCGGCCCCGAAATCGAGCGCGTCGTGCGCAACGCGCCCTGCCCTGTGCTCTGTGTGCCTTCCGGAAGGGTCGTCACGCCCGTCCCGGCCCTCGTCACAGACCCCGTACCCCAAATGTAGTGACTCGGTGACGAGCAAAAGCAAAAGCTTTTACCTCGTCACTCGTCACTTGTCACTCGAAATTCGGGCAAAAGATAATCCACTGATGGGGATTATCTCTTTAGCACGCCACATGATCTGCTCGCTTATGCGCAAAAGTTTTGAGCAGATTGCCTGCCTCCCGACAACCACCCAAACCGGTCAAATACTGCCCAAACATGCGTGCCGAGGCATAACAGCATATCTCAGGGGAAATTTGCTCATCTCAAATAGTGCTTGATTTATGCTCACGATCCGAGTATAAGCTGGAGTGCCAAAAGTTAGTTGTTCCTTAGTAAGTGTTCATTGGATCAGTAAGTGGAGGGCCGTATGAATAAGGACATTCGCGGTCTGTTACGGGATTCCAGCGAGGTGGATGCAGAACGTGCCCTTAAGATGTTGGGCTACGTTAAAGAGGATGGAAGGTTGGAGACTGAAGAGTCTCTCAAGGACGTACTGGAACAGGTTACAAAGAGAGACACCGCCCTGGCTAGACTTAGGATCGTGGACAGGATCACGTGGTTTCTCATGAGTCTTGTATCAGTTGAGTTAATCTTCATCTTTCTGCACAGCGCCGGGATGATCGTAATACCGGGTGCGATTCTGGTAGGTATAGGCACCTCGCTTGGTGGATCAACACTGGGCTTAGGTGGAGGACTTTTCAGGATTGCAAAAGAGTTGGGCCTGTTCACTGCAAAAGGCAACTCCTAATCGGTTATTGAATTTTACTGAGCATTCCCTGTCCAGACGTTTCCTTAAAGGAAAGCCGTGGGCGGGGTAGGGGAGGTTTCACCAATGACATCAGTTGAAGGAGCATCACGAATCCATACGGGAAGTGTATTTTTTACTCATTCCCGCCTGAACTTGGAATACTACATGGGGCAATATGTATATCGATGCTGGGTTGATCCAGCAAGTAAGCATGAGGGGTTTCTTGAATACTACAGCACGGAGCTATCTGTCGGCGCACCCGGGCAAGTTCGGCGGCACATAGCTTTGAAATTCAACGCCCGGCGTTATCGCACGGGAAAAGGAGGAAGCAATGGCAGATGTCACGAGAGTGCAGTTTGAACTCGACGATGATCAGATTGCAGAACTAGAAGAACTTCGTGAGTTAGGAGGCTTACGAACCAAGAAGGATTTGCTCAACAACGCCATTACGCTGCTTAAATGGGCAGCAAAAGAGGAGGCCCGTGGGGCTTCAATCTTCGCGGTTAATGAGGCGAGCGGCACATATAAAGAGTTGGAGATGCCGTTTCTTGAAACATACGCTTCGAACGTGCGGCGTAAGACTCATCAGGCAGCAGCAACTCCGTCGGCAGCGGCGAACAAGATCGCGGCGGCCAAAAGAAAGGCGGCGGCATCAGGCGTGCGAGTTGTTCCACAGCGGCTAGCTAAAAGAGCATGAATAGAGGGCGTTTCAAATATCTTAGAAAGTCGCAATTAGAGTTTGAAACGCCCCTTCATTTTTATCTCCGCTGGTTCAGCCACTCGTAAATTCAGCTTTATAAATTCCGTACATAGACATCCAGATCAGCGCGCTTAATCTTCCAGCCGTGACCAATTATCTTGGCTTTCAACTGGCTAGCTTCTATTGCTCCGCGCAGGCGATTGCGTGAGAGATTTGTAAGAGCCTGCGCTTCGGCCAGTGTCACAGCTTTTATTGTGCGGTTTCGATGGGGAGTCCGGCGCGTCGCCAGGCTTCTGTGCCGCCGAGCAGGGCCGCAGTGTTTTGGATGCCTACGTCTTTCAAGTCCAGCGCCGCACGGGCGCTCGAATGCTCGTTCGGTCAAGAACAGTAGAGGACAATCTTCTTATCGCGCGGCAACTCGTCTTTACGTCTGGTGATTTCCGTCTCCGGGATATTTATCGAGCCCTTGATATGGCCCGTCTTGTAGGATTCGGGCGAGCGCACGTCGATCACCACGGCCGTGCCCTTCTCTATTGCGTCGCGCAGCTCTGCGGTGGTGATGCGCTGCACGCCGTCGGGCGGCGCTGTCGTCGATGGCGCGGAAGTCGAAGAGCTTGTATTGCCGCCGCTCCGGGCGACCTTGCTTGCGCTCCCGTCATTTGAGTTACATGCCACAAAAGTGAGCGCGGCGAGGATGATCGCCGCCGACAGCGAAACGAAAAAACGCATTCAACTGACCTCCAGTCGTTATTCGATTCCGGGCTCAGGGGCGCGCAGCCACGCTATTTGTCCTTAGGTTTCGCGGCATCGCCCGATTCCACGGGCAAGCCCGCGCGCAGCCATCCGTCATAACCGCCGAGCAGCGCCGCCGCATTCTCTACGCCCTGCTCTCTAATGTCACGCGCCGCACGGGCGCTAGAGTGTTCCGCCGGTCAAGAGCAATAGGTGATAATCATCTTATCGCGGGGCAGCTCCTTGACGCGCTGGGCGATGTCGGGCATCCAGAGCGCGCCCTTTATGTGGCCCACTCTGTATGAATCCTCCCCGCGCACGTCCACGAAGATCGCCTTGCCCTTCTCAAAGGCATCGCGCGCTTCGGCCTGCGTGATGCGCGGCACTCCGTCCTCCGGCGCAGCCTGCGCCGGGGGCGCTTTAGTCTCAGGCTTTTTCGTCGTCCCGCCAGACCCCTGACCGGCGGCGGCCGTCACGAACAGCGCCAACACGAGCAAAAGATTCGCCGCCGCCAAGGTAAGTGCACGCATATCCAGCGAAGCCTCCAAAATATGTCGAGTGGATGAACGGCGAAGGGACGCCGCCCGTGCCGAGACGCCCAAAAGCATCCTTCCAATAGTTCTACCATGTTCACGCACACCTCAACAAGGGAGGGCGGACGGAGGGATGAGGGCGAAGGGATGAGGGATGAAGGAGGGCCGATTGATTGAATAGCTCGGCGAGCTACTGATTTAACTGTTTCATCCCTCATCCCTCCTCCCTCCGCCCTTCGTTGACATACCTTCGCGCGCGCGCCTATGCTCTGCGCAGGGTGATTGGAGCTTTTGTTTTGCGTCCTCTGTCGGGGGAGGCCGAACGGTCGGGCGTGGCGCTGGTTTGGTTTGTGCGCCTTCCCTCACGCGCGACGGCACACCCTCTGTTTGGGTTTCGGTAAAGGCTCGCGAGGGTTCTTCGTTATGTCGCAGCCGACCTATCTCACATCCGGCGACCGTGTCGCCGTCGTGGGCGCAGGCCCCGCAGGCTCGTTCTTCGCCATAGAGCTGCTGCGGCGCGCCCGCGCGCTCGGCCTCACTATCAGCGCAGACATCTACGACGGCAAGAACTTTGCCAGAAAGGGCGCGCCCGGCTGCAACATGTGCGCCGGGGCCGTCGGCCATAATCTCATACAGGAGATCGAGCGTTCGACCACCACCATCCCGCGCGAAGTCATACACTACGAGATAGAAGGCTACGCGGTTCACTATCAGGACTCTTCGGCCCACCTCGAAAACGACCCGACGAAGAAGATTTACGGCGTCTACAGGGGCGCGGGGCCGGTCAGCACCGAGAACCCGGAAGGCGCGCGCAGCTTCGATCAGTTCCTGCTCGATCAGGCCGTGAAGCTTGGCGCGCGACACGTCCCGCAGAACGTGCACGACATAGACGTGCCCGCCACGCTGGAGCGCCGACCGGCGCTTCGCTTCGCTGATGATACGCGCATTGAATACGACCTGGTGATCGGCGCATTCGGCGTCAACTCTCAGCTGGCGGGGCGTCTGCTTTACGGCTACGAGCCGCCGCCGACCTGGAAGACCTGCGTCATAGAGGCGCGCGTCTCGGAGGAGTTCCAGCGCGAGAAGCTGCGCAACATGATTCACTTCTTCGTCCTCAAGCAGCCTGACATTCGCTACATCGCGCTCATACCCAAGGGCGAGCACGTGACCGTCACGGCCATCGGCGAAGACGTTGACGTGGTGGCGACCGAGCGCTTGCTGCGCGATACGTACATGCGCGACTACCTGCCGCCGGATTGGAAGCTCGACTGTCATTGCCACCCGCGCGTGGCGCTGGGCGCGGCGCGGCTTCCCTACAGCGAGCGCTTCTGTATCGTCGGCGACGCCTCGGATTCGCGCTACTTGAAGAACGGGGTGGAGTCGGCGCTCGTAACGGCGCGGCTCGCGGTCGATTGCGTTATCAATCACGGCGTGACGGCGCGCGATTTCGAGCGCCATTTCTGGCGGCGCTGCAATCGCGTCTTCGGGCGCGACAATATCTACGGGCGGATGCTGTTTGAAATCTACGACCGCATCTTTCCGCACCCGCTGCTGGCCCCCGTCTACTTCGCCGTGCTGCGATCGGAGCGCAAGCTTGCGCGTCCCGGCGCGCTTCTCTCAAACGCGCTCCTGGCGGCCTTCACGGGCGATCAATCCTACAAGCGAATCCTGATGCGCGCGCTTGATCCTCGCCTGGCGATGCGCATGGCCGGACGCGCCGGGGGGATGGCCCTGGAGCGCACGCGCGCGGCCGTGTTCCAGACCGAGCGGCAGCCCGTCCGAGGGTTGAAGCTGCGCGACGCTTCGCGCGTGGCGATCATCGGGGGCGGGCCCGGCGGCGCGGCCTGCGCCATACGGCTGCTGCGTAACGCGAAGGCGCGACGCCTTGACCTGCGCGTCACCATCTACGAGCCGAAACAGTTTCCGCGCCATCACAACCCTTGCATGGGCGTGCTCGCGCCGCCGACCGCAAGCCTCCTGCGCGACCGTCTGAACGTAGAGATTCCGCCCTCTATGATTAAGCGCACGATCAAGGGCTACAGGCTGCACGGCGACCGCTACGATATAGAGCTGCGCGCACCCAAGTACGAGGAGCCGGCGCTGATGGTCTCGCGCTCGGATTTCGACCAGATGCTTCTGGACAGGGCTGTGGCGGACGGAGCGCACTTGCTCGGCGACCGCGTGACGGGCCTCGAATTTCACCCGGACAATCTTGAGCATCCCGTGCGAGTCTATTCCGAGGGCAGGTCGTACTCTGCGGATATGGTCGTCGCCGCCTGTGGGCTCGACGACGGGATGCTATCGGTGCTCGAACAGGTCAGCCCGCGCCGCCACCGCTATCATCGCCCGGCAGAGTACATGCATTCGATCATCATCAAGCTGCCGTGCGACGAGCGTTACATAGAGAAGCGCCTTAATGGCGAGATACACGCGTTCCTTTTGAGCGACCTGCCGCGCATAGAGTTCGGCGCGATCACGCCCAAGCAGGATCACGTGCTCGTCAATATCATGGGTCGGCGGGTGCGCTCGACCGACATGGAGGATTTCCTGCTGCACAGAAAGGTGCGAACCCTCCTGCCGCGATTCAACTTGCAGCAGCTCGATTACTACGAGGGCCACGCTCCCGTTCGCCACGCGCGGCACGTTTTCTGGGATCGCTTCGTGGCGGTCGGCGATGCTACGGGCTGGCTTCGTCCCTTCAAGGGCATGGGCATCACGACGGCGATTCAAACGGGCACGGCTGCCGCCGACGTGATGCTTGAGCGCGGCATTGACGGCGTGGCTCTCACGGCTTACGCGCGCCGCCTGCGCGTTCTCACCGAAGACTACTATCACGGCCGGGTGCTGCGCCGTCTCTGCCGTATGGGGATGACGACGGGCGTCATAGACGGCTTTATCGAACAGGCGAAGACGAACGAAGACCTCTACGCGATCCTCTATCACAGCATCTCGGGCCACTCTTACCGCCGCGTCTGGCGCGACCTGCTGAGCATGGCTACGGTCTGGAAGATGAGCGCGCTCACCATCCGGCGCGTACTTCGCCCCACCTGGTGAAATGTGGATTTATGATCCGTCACTTTGGGCTATCTAAATGATAAATGGAAGCCGCCCACCAACCTCTTATGATTGGTGGACGGCTCAGTATCCAAAGTACGAGCGGCACGAGAAACGAAAGCTCCGCCGGAGCTTAAGGCACGGGAACAAGAAATACATCGTAGGCCCAGCGCCCGACATGCGAGCGCTTAACATCATCTACCTTCGCCCGGTAGCGGAAGAAGTTGCCGTATCGGTCACGCCGCCCGGATTCAACGTAATCGAGTGAGATGGATTCAAGACCTAGCGATAAAAGCGGATGCAGCTCGCCCGGTTCCGATATGCCGTTGTGGTTCGTGTCCTGCCACAGACGCAAGCTAGAGAAAACAGCATCCTTGCTGTCTACCTTACCGTCTGCGTTACCGCCACTGCCCGGCTTATCGAAGTCAGCCAGAGCGAGGAAGCCATTGGGTGTTGGGGACGATGGCTGCGGCGTGAAATTTCCGAAAAGCTCTGTGCCGTTATCTATCTGGCCATTGCCGTCGCGGTCTAATGAGAGCCATGCGTCGTCGGAATTGGCAATCGTCCATGCGAGTCTTTCAGTTGTGCCATCACTGTCAAGGTCGAATTGGACGCCCCGTGTGCCGTCCGTCAGATCAAAGCCATTACCCGCTACATCTATAAGGAGTGGCGAACTTGGCCTCTGACACAGACATGTGACAGGGTCGCGGTAGCCGTTGTTGGGACAGGCGACAAACTCTCCACCATTGCACTCACCCTCAGCAACATATCCACAATCAATGCTGTAATAAACCTCATTAATTGGCTGCGAGCCTCCGGCATAGCAAATACAACCGTTATTGTTTCCAATACACCAGTCATAAATAGTTCTGACCCGACTGCCGCCACTAGCGGCAATCACATAGGTCTGACTTGTGATATGACAGCCAGCGTATAGCGTGCAGGGTTCTCGATCATTGCAAGCGCGAGTAGTAGTGCCAGTATATAGGACGCAGCTTGAGGTTTGCGTCATGGTAAAGGAGAGAGTATTTATAAATGATGGATAGGCAACTGTTTTATACACGGCCTTGCGCAAAAAATCGGGGGTGCGCAAGGCCGCATTAGGGTTTGGCCGGTCTGCTACCTTCCAGTTTCGAGGATCGTCCGGGTCGCGGTTAAGGAGATGTCCGTTATCCCATGCCGTACCATCATCAAAAACAATCATCCCGATGCGAACCTTGGCGTTATCAAACGAGTCACTACCATGCTTCTCTTTGACAAGACCTTTATATGCCTGATAGTCCTGGTCGGAGAGCGTCAATATAAACTCTTTATCATTCAACACACGCTTCGGCGCAGAATCGTTGGTAAGGTCTTCGGGTGAGAGCGGCATCCGACCATAGTTAATATGCATCCTTACGGCGTAGTCCAAGGTTGGTGAGCCCGGAACAGGGATGTAAACGTAAACCTCCATATACACTATGGATTTGCCGGAGTTGTTTTTTAACTTTAGCGTGAGGCCCCGTAGCCAATCTTCATTTCCGACAAATTTGCTGCCGAACTTGATGGATTGTTTAATACCCTGCAAGTTTTTGACCTGCACATCAAGTATCTCAACAGGTTCCTTAGGTTGGAAAAGCTTCTCCACAACTCGGTCTCGCTTCTCTTGTCCGTAACAAAGTGTAGGAATTAACAAGCATATACAGACGACCAATAATCGGTGAGGGAGGTAATTCATCATATTTGCTCCTTATCATTAAGGTTGCGATGAGGCTGGCGAGACTTTAGTGGGTCGTCAGCGGTTAGGGAAAACTATACGCAGAATATACTTCTGATCTAGAAGGGTCAAGGAATTCAAGAAAACAGGCGAAGACGAACGAAGACCTCTACGCGATCCTCTATCACAGCATCTCGGGCCACTCTTACCGCCGCGTCTGGCGCGACCTGCTGAGCATGGCCACGGTCTGGAAGATGAGCGCCCTCACCATCCGTCGCGTACTTCGTCCCACCTGGTGAGGCTTGCGCTCCGAGTAATGCTTGCGCTCCCGTGGCCTCGCCATATATTCTTCGGCTCGTACATCTACGAAAACCGAAAGCCATAAAAAAGTATCTTAATGAGAGAGCTACCCGTCTATTCCGCCCAAGGTGGCGGCCCGCAATGGGGCAAGGTGATCGACCACGAGCGCTGCATAGGCTGTCACGCCTGCACGACCGCCTGCAAGTCTGAGAACGAAGTGCCGCTCTCCGTGACGCGCACCTACGTCAAGCACGTGGATGTCGGCGAGTTTCCACAAACGCGACGAGCGCATCAGGTGACGCGCTGCAACCAGTGCGCGCACGCGCCCTGCGTGACCGCCTGCCCGACGACGGCGATGTTCAAGCGCAGCGATGGGATAGTGGATTTCGATAAAGCGATCTGTATCGGCTGCAAAGCCTGCATGGCGGCCTGCCCCTACGACGCGATCTTCATCAACCCTGAAGACCATTCGGCTGAAAAGTGTAACTTCTGCGCTCACCGTATAGACGTGGGCCTGGAGCCGGCCTGCGTCGTGGTCTGTCCGACGGAAGCCATCCTGGTCGGAGACATGAACGACCCTCTCTCCAGGGTGGCGCAGATCGTAAACCGCGAGGCCGTAAATGTCCGTCGTCCCGAGAAAGAGACGCTGCCGAAGCTCTTTTACAAGGGCGCGCATCAATCGACGCTAGACCCGCTGGCGGCGCGTCGCCCAAGGGGCGGGCTCTTCATG
>DASQYE010000241.1:0-6246 GCA_035639355.1 Pyrinomonadaceae bacterium | reverse complement strand
TTGAGAAGATAGCTTCTCTCGTCGAGGAGAATAAAATCTCTTGTGATTTCCGCCGCACTTCCGCCTACACCTTCACCGAATCGGAAGAAGATTTGGATCAAATCAAAGCCGAGGTGGAAGCTGCAACGAAGCTCGGCCTGCCCGCCTCTTATGTTGAAACCACACCTTTACCTTTCCCCATCAAGGGCGCGGTCAAATTCGAGAATCAAGCGCAGTTTCACCCGCGAAAGTATCTGCTCGCCTTGGTCGAGAAGATACCGGGCGGCGGTAGCCACGTGTTCGAAGAGACGCGGGCACTAGATGTTGAGGATGGTGACCCTTGCCGCGTCAAGACGAACCGGGGAACGATCACGGCTAAAAGCGTCATCATCACCACCCACTTTCCGTTCCACGATCCGAATATCTACTTCGCCGCCATGCATCCGGGACGCTCTCTCGTCTTGGGTTGTCGGCTTAACGGCCCCGTCCCGGAAGGCATGTACATCAGCACCGGAGAAGACATGCACTCTTTCCGCTCCAACCCGGCGGAAGACGGCAATGATATCTGGATGGTCGGCGGCGAGAAGTTCAAGACCGGACAGGGCGGAGACATAGGGGAACGGTTTAAGCGGCTGGAACTGTACGCGCGGGGGCGCTTTGACGTGCAGACAATCGAGTACCGTTGGGCTACACAAGACAACAATACTGCGGATCGCGTCCCCTTCATAGGCAAACTCTCAACGGGTTCTAAAAACTTATATGTTGCGACCGGATTCGGCGGTTGGGGGATGACCAATAGCCACGTCGCCGCGATGATCCTCGCGGACGCCGTCCGTGGGCGCGAGAACCCGTGGGCGACGCTCTTTGACCCAAGTCGCTTCAAGCCAGTTACGTCCGCCAAAGACTTAGTCAAAGAGAACCTCAACGTCGCCAAAGAATTTATGGCCGACCGCCTTTCCACGCCGGAATTGGATGACCTCGGTAAATTACCCGCAGGCGGCGGCGAGGTCGTCGAGTGGAAAGGGGAGAAACTAGCCATCTATAAAGACGAGCAAGGGACGGTTCACGCGGTGTCTCCGGTGTGCACGCACATGAAATGTATTGTCCACTGGAATAACGCGGAAAAGTCTTGGGATTGTCCCTGCCACGGCTCCCGCTTCAACTTTGACGGGAAGGTCATCCAAGGACCGGCTAACGAAGATTTAGCCCCAATGCGACTTAAAGCTGACGGCGAATGATCGTCTTTGACTGGTTAGAACTCTATTCGTAAACCCATCTGTCCTTCGCGTACGGGCAGAGCACCTGAAGCGGCTTCCCGAAAGGCGTCGGCCTTCCCTCCGCGTTTTCCACGGCGTCAAGGTTGCGCGGTAGAAAAAGTCCGCCTTAATAACTCAAAACGAGAAAAATTCGACAAATTCCAGCAGTTGTCTACCTAAAGAGTTAAGGGCAGCCTACAGGCTGCCCTTAACTTATAAAAATGATTGATGAGCCGAGCAGGACTCGAACCTGCGACCCACTGGTTAAAAGTCTTAATTCGGTCTTCCCCGAACCGGCGAAGAAAAAAGCGGGCGCACGTCAACAACAACCCACGCTCCCCGCAGACCTCTCGGAAGCCGAGCGCGCCGTCTTTCGCCTGCTCTCGGCAGACGAACCCGCGCACATTGACGTGCTCAGCGAAGCGAGCAAATTGCCCATCGCAGAATTGACCGGACTGTTGCTCGCGTTGGAGATGCGCGAGTTGATCCGGCAACTGCCGGGGAAATGTTTCGTGAGAAAGCTTTGACAATCTCAGTTCCCGCGACATTCATGCCGACGGACCGCTAACTTCATACCTGGGAGAAAGCGAACAGGGCTTTTATCAAAGCCCGCTTCCGGCCCACACTCTGAGGTGACTAATCACCTGCTCCGACGCGCAGTGGCACGGACAATAGCAGTGGGGCGCCGGGCTTCGACCGTATCCGGTAGAGCGTCTGTGGAAGTGAATCTGCCCGGGTCAGCAACCGTTTTCCTTCGGCTGCTGCTTTCTCGTTGAGGGTCATCGGCGAACCCGCGCCGCCGACAAGTTCGAGGTTGTCCACGACCGCGCCCCAACGCTTTTCGTAGGCCGCGACCTGCACTTCGGGGAGTTTGAGCGGCTTGCGCCCGATGGCCAGTTCCGCGAGCGGCCTGTCGGTGATGAGCACGGTGAGGACTTCACCGACGTAGTCGGGGCGGTTGCCTTTCAGAGTGTAGTAAGGCGGCTCGTCTTCGGGCGCGGGGATTTCGACGACGCGCCCGGCCATCACTTTGTTGTCGCCGCCGCGAATGGCGGTGGTGGGGAAGATCATGTACGGGTCGCCGTAAGTCTTATCAGTATACATCTCGCGGTCGAAGACGTAGAGATAGCCCGCGCGCGGCGCTTCAATCGTAATCTGGACGTGCTGCCCCTCCTGTAGAGGCGCGTCGGCGCTGATGCGTTCGGGCGTCCACTCGCCTTCGGCGTCGTGAACCAACTGCCGCACTTCGTCCGCGGGGGCGGAAGGGCGCAGACGCCAGACGGTGACGCCGACGACCGAGTCTCTCGCGGCCAAGTACCTCGCGTTCGTCACCTTCGGCGCGCCGACGCTCCTGTACCTGATTTGCCGGGTGCGATTCGCCGCCGTCTTCGCGGCGGGCCGCTTTTGCAGGAAGGCCGTGTCCCAAAGCCCGCGCGTCGCGTCCTCGTCCTGCGTCGCGGAAGACGCCCCGGCCATGCAGAGCAAGACCGAACAGAGAGCCGCAACAATTTGCCGCGCGCGGCGCGAGCTGAAGGTTAAGGAGAGACGGCGAAGCGCAACTGCACTCATGCCTTTTCGCGCGACTGCTTCAGTGTCGTTTCCGATGTTCATAATTTTACCTCTCAACCTCATTACCGATTGGCCGGCAAAGTGAACGCGCTCGTGCGAGAGGGCGCGCCGCGCTTGCTCAGCGCCATTCGCCCTGGAGGGTGAAGGCCGACCAGTAGTAGGGCGACTGCCACTTCTGCTGCCGCCAGAGTTCGACCTGCGCGGCGCGCAGGGCCGCCGCCGGTCGCTGCCCGTCACGCAGCATCCCCCTGTAGAATTTCTGCATCAGCTCGCTCGTCGCCCGGTCGCTCACGCTCCAGAGGCTCACCACCACGCGCGCCGCCCCCGCGTACATGAAGCCGCGCGTCAGCCCCACCAGCCCCTCGCCTTTAACTTCCTTGCCCAGCCCCGTCTGACAGGCCGAGAGCACTACGAGTTCCACCGGCAGGCGCAGGTTGTAGATTTCGTTCGCGCGGAGGAAGCCGTCCTGCCTCCGCCCCTGTTCGTCCACGAGTGACAGGACGAGGGCTGACAGGCTCGGGCGCTGGCTGTCGAAGTAGCCGTGCGTGGCGAAATGCACGTAGCGGTAACGCCCCAACTCCGGTGAGGTCGCAGTCGCGAGGTTCGCCTTGAAGCCGACAGATTTCATGCTGGCCTGCGCGGGCGCGACGGCAAGAATCTGGTCGGCCTCGCGCAGTGTAAACGGCAGACGCCGGACGGCGAGCGTGCCCGTCGAGCCGTCGGACAGATGTTCGAGCAGGCGCGTACTCGCGACTTCCGCGTAAGCTTTCTCGCCTGTGGCCGGTGGCCGGTTGCGTGCCGACTTCACGCGCTCGTCGCCGGTCTGGAAGACCGGATCGGCCAGCACCGCGATGGCGTTCGGCGCGGGCTTGCGTCCTGAGAGTTCACGACGCTGCACGGCGAGGGTCGAGGCCGAGGGCAGGCTGACTACTTCGTGCGCGACGATGAGCGGCGGGCTGACTCTCGCGAGTTGTGCATTTTGATCGCCGTCAGCAGTCTGGCGATTGACCGACGGTTCGGGCAGCATCGCGAAGGGGACGTACTGCAAAGCCCCGTCCGCCACGATCACCAGGCGCTTCGTGCCCATCTCGGAGGCGACGGGGGCGAGCACCATCCGGCTCAACTCGCCCGCCGCCTGCGGCAGACGCGCTTCGGCCTGCGCGAGCCGCGCGCGCCGTTGTTCGACGCCCTCGCCCTTCTGCGCCGGACGGCTGCGCGCCGTCAGCAGTTCGTAAACTTCCCGCGCCGCTCTCTCCACCTCCGCGCGCTTCGGGAGCTCGCGGCTCGTCACCGTGCTGTTCGTGATCGCCCACACGTAGCTGCGCTCTTCGCCGAGCGCGTATTCCAGGAGCAGCGTGTCCGCGTCGAGGACTTGCTGCTGAATCTCTTTCAGCTTGAGCGGCGGCGGCTGCACCAGCGCGGCGTAGCGCGGGCTGCTCTTGCGTATCTCGCCCTGCACGCGCTGGTATTCGACTTCCAGTTGATTGATCTCCCGGTTCAGCGCGGCGACCTGCTCCGGGGTGTTGCGCTGCGTCAGGCGTTGCGCCTTGGCGGCGAGCTGTTGCGACAGCTCACGCTCGCGCGCCACGAGCGCGGGGTCGGCTCCCTGCCGGATGTCAACGCGGGCTTCGGTCAGCAGCTCCAAAAGGTTGCGCGCGCGCGCGCGTTCGCTGACTTCGAGCGCGGCGATGTCGTGCCCCTCCGTGGGCTTCGTCCGGTGCAGACCCATCAACAGGTCTATGTAGAACTGGTAAGCATCCTGCCGCGACGCGAGGTAGGTGGCGCGCATCTGGCCGCCGGTGACGCGGGCGCGCACCTGCTCGACGGACTCGATGGCCGCCTCGATCTGTTTGCGCGCTTCGGAGAGGTTGCCGAGGCTGCGCTCGGCGCGCGCGATGCCTTCGAGGACGATGCCGACGCTGTTCAGATCGCCGACGCCCTGGAACATCGGGAGCGCGCGCTTGTAGTGTTCCAGCGCTTTTTCGGGCTGGTTCAGGAGATTGTAAGCGTAGCCGAGGTTGCTGAGGGAGATGGCCTCGCGGCGGACGTTGCCCGTGGCGTTTTGCAGCGGGAGCGCCTGCTGGTGATACTCCAGCGCCTTCTCCGGCTGGCCCGACGTGGCGTAGGCGACGCCGATGCGGTCGAGCGTGTCGGCCTCGCGCCCGCGATTGCCGAGTTCGCGCTGCACCTTGAGCGCTTGATCGTAGTAGTCGAGCGCCTGCTGCCAGTCGCCCAGATTGTAGTGCGAGTTGCCCATGTTGCTGAGCGACACGGACTCGCGATCCTTGTCTTCGAGGGCGCGATAGAGGAGCAGCGACTCTTGGAGATAACGCAAACCCTCCTGCGGCTCGCCGAGCACATTGTAGGCGACGCCGATGTTCTGGAGCGCCAAAGCCTCCAGCTCGCGATTGCCGAGTTCGCGCTGCATCTTGAGCGCCTGCTGGAAGTGGTCGAGCGCCTGCGGCCAGTCCGCGATGTTGTAATAGATCGTCCCGATGTTGGCGACGGACGAGGCTTCCGCCGAGCGGTTGCCGCTTTCTCTGGCGAGAGCGCCCGCGCGGTTGAAGTGCGCGAGCGCCTCCTTCACGTCCCCCAGCAGGTTGCGCATCCCGCCGAGAAAAGTTTCGGCGGCGGCTTCCAGCCTTCGATCTTCGAGCGAGCGCGCCAGCGCGACAACCTGGCTGCCGGATTCCAGACCCCGGCGCGGTTCGTTCAACTGCCCGTAGGCGAAGCTGATGGACAGGAGCGCGAGCGCCTGCCTGTAAGTGTCCCCGGCGGCTTGATACAGCGGCAGCGCCTGTTCAAATTTTCCAATGGCCGCGCGCCGGTCGGCGGCTGCGGAACTCCCGCGTAGTTTTCGCCCCTGCTCGAACAGCCTTTCGGCGGCGACGTGTTGCCGGTCGGTCGGCGTCGCCTCCCGCAGGACGAAGGGCTTGATCTCGTAGCGGCCAGCCGGGGCTTTGCTGCTCGGCGCGCGCACCTCGACGCGGTAATCGCCTGCGGCTTCGGCGACGACGAGGATCGGCTCCGGGCCCCAGAGGTCGTTCGGACTGTCGAAGACGGCGAGTTGCTGGTTGTCGGGCGCGAACAGCGCCACTTCCAAATCAACGCCTTTCTGCTCGACGAGCGCGTGCAGGAACTGCCCCGCCGCGAGGTTGACGAGGTAAGAATGAGACTCGCCGCCCTTCAGTTCGCGCTCGACTGGAGCGAGGGCGGGCGGATTGTTCGCGTCTTGTCGAAGGAACTCTTTCGCCGTGCCATGAGGGCGTGAGACACGGGTCGGCGAATTCGCGTGCGCGGGGGAAGAGTGTCCCGGTGAAAACAGTAGGCCGCTGAAGATGAGTGACAAGAGCATGGTGACGACACTGACCGGCGATGACTTTCGGCAAGCAGCCGCCTTCGTTGAAAAGCGCGTCGGGCGTCGCGAGCGACCGAATAGATG
>DASQYE010000240.1:0-3176 GCA_035639355.1 Pyrinomonadaceae bacterium | reverse complement strand
TGTGACGGGAACTGGAAGGGCTGCTAGCGCGGCGCGGCGGGAAGGGCTTCTACGCCGTCCCTTACTCGGTCGCTTACGCTGACGAGCTGGTTCGCGCGCACGCATTGCTCAACGAGGCTGCCGATGCGCTCCAAAAAGATGACGAGGAGTTCGCGGGCTACCTGCGCAACCGTAGTCGTGATCTGCTCTCGGACGATTACGAGTCGGGAGATGCCGCGTGGGTGACGGGGCGCTTCAAGAATCTGAACGCCCAGATAGGCTCTTACGAGGTCTATGACGATGAGCTTTTCGGTGTCAAAGCCTTCTTCGCCTTCAGCCTCCTGAGCCTGCGGCAGCGAGAAACGGACGAGCTGCGCAAGGCCATGAGAGGCTTGCAAGCCCTGGAAGATTCGCTCCCCTACGAGCACCATAAGAAGGTGCGGGAAGACATTCCGGTCGGCGTCTACGATGTGATCGCAGACTTCGCGCAGGCGCGCGGAACCAACACGGCGACGATTCTCCCGAACGAGACCTACCTCGCGCGCCGCTACGGCCGCACCATCCTCCTGCGCTCGAACATCATGCGCCAACCGGATTTGTTCGAGGGAACGTCGCGCGGCTGGAAGGCGGCTGTAGCCCCCGCCCACGGCGACGAGCTGACATCGGGCGGCTCCTTCTATCGCACGCTCTGGCACGAGGTCGGGCATTACCTGGGCGTTGACCTGACCAAAGACGGGCGGGACCTGGACGCGGCCCTCTTGGACGACTCCAGCCTGCTAGAGGAGATGAAGGCCGACCTGGTCTCCTTATTCGTCGCCGAAGCGTTGCGGAAGCAGGGTTACTACGACGCGGATCAGCTGCGCGCGCTCTACGCCAGCGGCATCCAGCGCGTGCTTCAGAACAACAAGCCGCGCCGCGACCAGCCCTACAACACCATGCAGCTCATGCAGTGGAATTTCTTCCTGGAGAACGGACTCCTGAGCTTCGACCGGCAGACGGGGAAACTAGGCATTCATTACGATAAGTATCACGACGTGGTCGGCAAGCTTCTGGCGCGCGTTCTTGAAGTACAGTACGAGGGCGACAAGGCGAAAGCCGACAGATTCATAGAGCAGTACACGAACTGGGACGAGAGCCTTCACGGCGTCGTGGCGCGCAGCATCCGCGACCAGCAGGGCTATAGATTCCGCCTGCTCAAGTATGCTGCGCTCGGCGAATGAGCGTCGCAAGAGCTTATCGAGTCGGGATTCCGAGTTGAAGGGATTCCGAGTTGACGGGCCTTCTCGTGCTGGTAAAATCTGCGATCCTACTATAGAATCAGAACCAATCAAGGCGTCGAGGCTGAATGTCTCGCGCTAGAGACCGGCGAGGGGTGAGGACTCGCCGGTCTCGCTTTTTTTGACCCAAAATTTAGACGGCGCGTAAGAGCCAGGCTAAACCCTTCGGCGCGCCGCGACCCTCCCCCGTAAACGAACCTATTCGCCAGGGCGACGTGAAAATATCGCCAGAACTGTTTACTATTGTCCGGGCACGAAGCGACGAGCGTCTGGATTGCTTTCGGCTCGTCGAAAAGCTTTGCCGGTGCGGATCACCTCGGAAAAGGGAGGTCGAGTATGACGACTGCTAAAAGGAGCGCGGGCAAGAGAGAAGGTAAATCCGGGCGCGGCAAACAATCTCCGCCGAGCAGCGCCCCAAGCGAGCAGCAGCGGAAAGATAGCGCTCGCGGGAAAGGCGGCTCGTCGCGGTCGCGCATACCCAAGATCGGAAAAAGCGATGCGGAGACGGGCAAGCGCGGCGGCGGCCAGTTACACTGAATCATCGAAGATGAAAAATCTTGACGGCATGGAAATCGGCGTTCACTTGACCCGGTCAAGACTAGAACCCGCTGGAGGAAGCGATGGCGAATAAGAGTCGTAATAAGAAGAACCAGCCGCCCACCGGGGAAGGCAAGAAACAGAGCCCGCGTTCGGGAGCGGCTAATAAGCTGGACAAGCGCTCGGAGGTGGCCCAGGCTCAGCACGACAGGCCCGATCTAAACGTCGGGTCAGCCGGGGATGAGGCCGCTGCCACTTCGGAGCTGTCCGAAGAAGCGCGTAATCCGGGGCGAGCCAAAGCGGGACGCTAGGCCAACGATTATGGCTCGGAAACGGCTCAAGTGGTCGCGGCCACTGTCTATGAACAACCATTTACGGGGCGCATACGGGTCTTGCCCTGAAGCCGCATTATGACTATGGAGCGCGCGAAATGGCTCATGGCGATCGGCGGTGTTGCTTTGACGCTCGGCACTTTACTTTACGGCCTGCTGGCGCGGGAGGCTCACCCTGCCTCCGACCGCGAACCCTTCCCTAACGAGTCGCGTCGCCCGCTCGTTATAGCTCATCGCGGCGGGGCCGGCCTGTGGCCGGAGAACACCGTTCACGCTTTTACGCATGCGCGCGACCTCGGCGTGGACGTGTTGGAGATGGACGCGCAGCTCACCGCAGACGGCGTGCCTGTCATCATTCATGACGCCACGCTCGATCGGACGACGGACGGCGCGGGCCCCATCAACAGGCTGACACTGGCCCAGGTGAAAAAACTGGACGCGGCTTTTCGCTGGTCGCCCGACGGTGGCCGCAGTTTTCCCTTGCGCGGGCGCGGGCTATCCGTGCCAACCTTGCAGGAGGTCTTCAAAGCTTTCCCCGAGATGCGTTTCAATATAGAGCCCAAGCAGGCGCAGCCTTCCATGATTAAACCCCTGTGCCGTTTGATTCGTGAGAGCGACATGACGAAGAAGGTGATGGTCGGATCATTCAGCGAACAGGTACTGGCCGAGTTCCGCGAAGAATGTCCGGAGGTCGCCACGTCCGCCAGCCCCGCCGAAGTGAGCCAGCTTCTGTCGATCAATACAGGCAAGACAGAGAGCGCACCCGTTCTCGCCGCGCAGGCCATGCAAGTGCCCGAACATATCGGCGGGCGGCGAGTGATAACGCGCGAGTTCATAGAGGCGGCGCACGCGCGAAATCTTCAAGTGCACGCCTGGACGATCAACGACGAAGAGAGTATGAGGCGACTGATAGAGCTTGGCGTGGACGGCATCATGACGGACTATCCTGATCGGCTGATCGCAATCCTGAAAAGCAGGGATGAAAGATAAAGGCCGCAAGGATGAAGGATGAGAGAGTTGATCTCAAATCTCAAAATGCAGATTCCAGGTC
>DASQYE010000239.1:0-3281 GCA_035639355.1 Pyrinomonadaceae bacterium | reverse complement strand
GCTCCATGATCGGTTCCGGCATCTTCATCACGTCGGCAGAGTCGGCGCGTCTTGTCGGCGCGCCCGGCTGGCTGCTCGCGGCGTGGGTGCTCGGGGGCGTTTTGACCATCACGGGCGCGCTCTGCTGCGCGGAGCTGGCGGCGATGATGCCGCGCGCCGGCGGCCAGTACGTCTTTCTGCGCGAGGCGTACAGTCCTGCGACGGGCTTTCTTTTCGGCTGGGCGCTTTTCCTGGTCATTCAGACCGGCACGATCGCGGCGGTGGCGGTCGCCTTCGCACGCTTCCTGGGCGTACTGACGAAGTGCGTCGCCACGGACTCCTACATCATCGCTCCGCAGAGAATCACCTCCGGCTACGCGCTTAGCCTCTCGACGGAGCAACTGGTCGCCGTCGCGTTGATCGTCCTGCTCACGGCGACGAACACGCGCGGCCTCAAGACCGGCAAGCTCATCCAGAACAGCTTCACTTTCACGAAGACGGCGGCGCTCGCCGGGCTCATCATCGCCGGAATCGTTTTCGGATGGAACGACCAGAGCGCGGCCTACACCTCTTCGTGGTGGGATTCGTGGGCCAACGGCTGGAATCCGCAGGCGGCGCAGCCTGGGCTCGCCCCGACGGGTTCTCTGGCGCTCGTCATGCTGCTCGGGCTTGCGATGACAGGGCCGCTGTTCGCGCAGTCCGCATGGAACAACGTGACGTTCACGGGCAGCGAGGTCAGCAACCCTGGACGCAACCTGCCGCGCGCGCTTCTGCTCGGATGCGGAGCGGTCGTCGTGCTTTACCTGCTCGCCAATCTGGCCTACGTCCTGGTGCTGCCGCTCGCCTCGATTCAGAAGCCGCAGAACAGCGTAGCCACCGCCACCATGCAGGCCGTGATGGGCCGGCCGGGCTCGATACTGATGGCCGTGGCGATTATGGTCTCAACCTTCGGCTGCAACAACGGACTGATACTGGCAGGGGCGCGCGTCTATTACGCGATGGCGCGCGACCGTCTCTTTTTCGAGCGGGTAGGCAGTGTCAACAGGGCTCACGTCCCGGCCGTCGCGCTCGTCGCGCAAGGGTTATGGGCATCGCTTCTGACGCTGCCGCGCACCGTGACGACCGATGCGACGACGGGAGCCGTCACCTACGGCAACGTCTACAACCAACTGCTCGAATACATCATCCCGGCCGATCTGGTCTTTTACGGGCTGATGGTCGGGGCCGTGATCGTCATGCGCCGTAAAGCGCCGCAGGTCGAGCGCCCGTATCGCACGTTCGGCTATCCCGTAGTCCCTATCATCTACATACTGCTCGCCGCGCTCTTGATTCTAGACCTCGTCTACCTCAAGCCAAGGACTTCCGGCATCGGCTTCCTGATCGTGCTCACAGGCATCCCCATCTATCTAATCTGGCGAAGGCGAGCCGCCATCCGTTCGGCAGTCGCTGTGGAACAGACGGGAGATTGAAGACGAGTAAGGGCGCACTAAGAATTGAGGCGCAAGGACTATTGTTAATTGACGAGGCGTGAGAATGATTTTAATTGACGAGGGCGGCCCGCCTCACTTCACCCACTCGTCGGCCACTTCGGTCTCGACCTTAACCGGAACCTTTTTTACATACTCTTCGCCCGCGGCGCACATAGCATCCTCAACCATCTTGGCTATCTCTTCGGCCTGCCCGGCCTCGGCCTCGACGACGACCTCATCGTGCACGATGTTGATAAGCTGCGCGCTAGTATCTCGCAGCTTATCGTGAAGAAGACGAAGCGCGCGCTTGAGAATGTCGGCCGAGCTTCCTTGGATCGGCGTATTTTTGCCGTTGCGCTGGGCCAGGGATGCGGCCTGGCGGTCTTCCGGGTCGAAGCGAAAACGGGCCAGGCGGCCTGAGATGGTGCGGGCCGTGCGCTCGCGCAGGGCGCGATTGGCGGCGTCGCGCAGCCACGCGTCCAGCTGGCGGTAGGTGGCGAAGTAGCGGCGCAGGATGTCTTCGGAGTCCGTCAGAGAGAGTCCGGTCATGGTGGCGAAGCGCTGCGCGCCGATGCCGTAGACCACCCCGAAGTTCAGCCTCTTGGCAAAGTCGCGCTGTTCTTTAGTGACCTGGTCGAGCGGCACGCCAAAGACCTGCGCGGCGGTGACGCGATGAAGGTCTGCTCCCGAATTGAAGGCATCTATGAATCCCTGATCGCCTGTGAAGTCCGCCAGGATGCGAAGCTCTATCTGCGAGTAATCGCTGATGACTAGCTTCTTCGGTACGCCTCTGGGGTCGGCGCGAAAGCAGCGGCGATATTCAATGGCATGCGGAACCTGTTGGATGTTGGGATTGGTGCAGGCGAATCTGCCCGTGGGCGCGCCGATCTGGCGAAAGTCGGCATGTATGCGTCCCGTCTTAGGGTTGATCTCGTTCAGTATATTCTCGCCGTAGCTGGTGAGCGCTTTCTGAACGGTGCGATATTCGAGCAGCTTTTCGATGACCTTGTGCTCGGCGGCAAGCGGTTGAAGCTTCCAGTTGCGGGTTGAATCGGGGACGGGGACGCCCAGGCGCTTGAGGGCCTTGGTGAGCTGGACGTGAGAATCCAGGTTGATGTCCATGCGCGTTGGCCCACCGAAGAGCGAAGCCTGTGGCGACTCTTCGGCGAGCATGTTTTGCAGCTCTTCGGCGAGGGTCGCGCGCTTTCGCTCGACTATCACTAATTGCTCGCGCCAGCGGTGCTCGTCCAGGTAAATGCCCGCAAGCTCCATAGAGGCGACGGGCAGCACGCATTCAAATTCCAGTTGCGCGCAGCGCAGGAGCGCGTCTGCCTTGAGGCGTTCGATCAGGCGCTCGCGCAGCGGTAGAAGAACGGAAGCGTCGCGCGCGGCGTACTCAAGCTGCGCCGGGGAAAGCTCTCCGCTCCAATCGCTCAGGCGTTCGGCCTTATCAATCGTCTCGTTCAGGAAACGCGACGCGACCGATTCCAGGCCGTGACGCTCGTCCTGGTCGCCCGCGGCGACCAGCTGGCTTGCGAGCAGCGTGTCGAACAGACCGCCAAGCTCTACGCCGAGCGTGTGTTTCGTCCACTTGGAATCGAACTTGGCGTTATGCGCGATCTTGACGGGACGAGCGGCGCTCAAGAGTTTACGAAGCGGCTCAAGCACCTCGCCCCGTTTGAGGTCGCCGTCGCCGAAGCGATCCAGGTCTATGACGCGCACGCCGTCGGGCGCGGACAGTTGCAAGAGGCGTAGACGGCCGCTGTAGGGATCGAGGCTGGTGGTCTCCGTATCGAAGCCGATGACCAATTCCGTGGATAAGCGCCCAATCTC
>DASQYE010000238.1:0-9096 GCA_035639355.1 Pyrinomonadaceae bacterium | reverse complement strand
TGAGGGATGAGGGATGAAAGGGGTTGAATGGTTGATTCACTTGAGCAGTGATTCAATTATTTCATCCCTCATCCCTGCGGCCCTCATCCCTTAAGAGTTATGGCTGAGCATCAAGAAGGATTCGTACTGACGACCGTCGATTCGATCTTCAACTCTTTGCGTCGCACGGTGGGCGCGAAGACGATGGATTTGGCGGCCCCCGCCGTCAACTGGGCGCGCAAGTCCGCGCTGTGGCCGATGACGTTCGGGCTCGCGTGCTGCGCTATAGAGATGATCGCGACGGGCGCGGGCCGCTTCGACATAGACCGTTTCGGCGCGGGCGTCTTTCGTCCGAGCCCCAGGCAAAGCGACCTGGTCATCATCGCTGGCACTGTGACTTTGAAGATGGGGCCGGTCGTGCGTCGCGTCTACGACCAGATGCCGGAGCCCAAGTGGGCCATCGCGATGGGCGCGTGCGCTTCGACCGGCGGCCCCTTCGATTCCTATTCGACCATGCAGGGGGTGGACCGAACCATCCCCGTAGACGTGTATATACCGGGCTGCCCGCCGCGCCCCGAAGCGCTGCTCTACGGCCTGATGCGCTTACAGGACATCATCATGAAAGAAGCGCCCTCGGCCTACATCTTCGAGTCCGACGGCACTGTGCACCGCCAGCGCCAACTCGAAGGCGATGACGACGAGCTGCAGGATGTCTCGCCCCTCGACAGCGAGGCCGAGGAAGTCGTCGCAGCGAAGTAGAAGACACAGAGAGTTATCACTTAAAGCCCGGAGCCCTGAGTCTGATCGATCGGAGCCGTCCCTTTATAAGGGCGGCTCTTTGAATTTGGTATTTAAATCCCGATGAGGTGGCGCGTGTCGTTGACGGCAAGCACGCGTATGAAGCCGTCCGTGCGAAGCTCGAAGCGGGTGATGCCGCAGTTGGCGGTGGCGATCCAGACGGGGCGCAGCTCCGGCGCGTCGAGCGCGCCCATCAGGTGAAGCGCCAGGATGCAGATCGTGCCGGTGTGAGAGAAGACGATGATGCGACCGCCGCTGTGGCGCTCGATGGCGCGGTCAAGCTCGCGCGAGGCGCGGTCGAGCATCTGGCGGTAGCTCTCGCCGCCCAAGAGCACGTGCTCGAAGTCGCGGCGGATCAGCGCCGCGTATTGCTCCGGGTGCTGCTCGGCGGCTTCCTCGAAGGTCAAGCCCTCCATGACGCCCACGCTGCGCTCGCGGAAAGCCTCCGTTCGTTGAATCTCCAGGCCCGCCAGACGCGCCAGCGGCGTGGCCGTATCGACGGCGCGCGGCAGATCGCTTGAATAGATGGCGCTAAAGGTTTCGGATGAGAGGGCGCGGGCCGTGGCTTCGGCCTGGCGGCGTCCACGCGCGGAGAGCGGCGTGGCGGTGTGACCGCCGAAGCGCCCCTCGGCGTTACCCTGAGATTGACCGTGCCGTATGAGCAGAACGTGAGTAACTTCTGACATTTTGGATTTTAGATTTTGGATTTTAGATTAACTGGTATGGGGACTTGAGAGACTCGAATACAGATTCCAGATTCCGCTCCGCCAATCCAAAATCGAGTCACGCTGCGACCGCTTCGGCCTTCAGTTTTTCCGCCTGGTAATGGGTGACGAGCGCGTTGATGATCTCGTCGAGCGCGCCCTCCATCACGAGGTCTAGCTGGTGAAGCGTGAGGCCGATGCGATGATCGGAGACGCGGTTCTCCTTGAAGTTGTAGGTGCGTATCTTTTCGGAGCGATCGCCGCTGCCGACCATCGAGCGACGCTCGCTTGCCAGGGCGTCGTGCTGCTTCTGCTCCTCAAGCTCCTGCAAACGTGCGCGAAGGACGCGCATGGCCTTCTCGCGATTCTTGATCTGCGATTTCTCGTCCTGCATGGAGACCACTGTATTCGTAGGCAGGTGCGTGATGCGTACGGCCGAGTAGGTCGTGTTGACAGACTGGCCGCCCGGCCCCGACGAACAAAAGGTATCTATACGCAGGTCTTTCGGATCGATCTTGACATCCACCTCTTCGGCCTCAGGGAGCACGGCGACCGTAATCGCGGAGGTGTGTATGCGCCCGCTCGCTTCGGTTTGCGGCACGCGCTGGACGCGATGGACGCCCGACTCGTGCTTGAACTTTGAGAAGACCTTGTCGCCCTCTATGAGGGCGATGGCCTCCTTGATGCCGCCGATGCCGGACTCGGATGCGTCCAGGATTTCCATACGCCAGCCCTGGCGCTCCGAATAACGCGCGTACATCCTGAGCATCTCGGCGGCAAAGAGCGTCGCCTCGTCGCCGCCCGTTCCGGCGCGAATCTCCAGGATCACGTTCTTCTCATCGTTCGGGTCGGTAGGGATGAGCAGCAGCTTCAGATCGGCCTCGCACTGTTCGAGCTGCGCTTCAAGCGCCATGACTTCCGTCTGGGCCAACTCGCGCATCTCCTGATCGTCGGCCGTCTCCAGCAGCTCGCGCGCTCCCGCCAGCTCGTCGCGCAGCGATTTCCAGGTGCGATACTTCGTCACCATCTCGCCCAGGCTCCGATGCTGCTTCGCGAGCTTCGTATAGGCCGCCTGATCCGAGTAGACCTCCGGCGAAGAGAGCTCCTCGGTCAAACTCTCATAGCGCGCTTCGAGCTGTTCCAGTTTTTCCAACATAACTTTCAGGCCAGGGGAGCGGCCTCCGCCTTCTCCGGTTGAGGCTCAAGCTTGAGCGATTCCTTGAGGGCGGTGATGGCAACCTCCAGTTGCTCGTCATCCGGCTCCTTGGTCGTGATGTTCTGTAGCCAGACGCCGGGCAGCGTAATCATCTTGAAGATGATGCCGCCCTCTTTCTTCGCCGACAGTCGTATGATCTCGTAGGAGAGGCCGGCGACCAGCGGGATGAGGGCTATGCGAACGAGCATGTTATAGAGGAGCGAATCGAACTTGATGATCGAGAAGAGCACGATCGAGACGAGCATCACGACCATCAGAAAGCTCGTGCCGCAGCGCGGATGCTGGCGCGGCTGCGGGCGCGCATTCTCGACCGTTAGCGGCAATCCGGCCTCCCAGGTGAATACAGTCTTGTGCTCCGCACCGTGATACTCGAAGACGCGCCTTATATCCTTCAAGAGCGAAAAGGTGAAGATCATTATGAGAAAGAAGGCCATGCGAATCAGGCCGTCAACCAGATTGAACTGGTACGAAATTTCTACCGGACGAAGGTACTTCCGAACACTTTGATAAGTGCGCGTGTACCAAGCTTGGTCTGCAACAGGCGCGCTGCTCGCTGGCGCGGACTCCGGGCTCTGGGCCGCGCTCGTTTGAGTTTGGGCCGCGCTCGTCATCTCCGCCTTATGCTTTTGTGTTCCCCAATCGAAAGCGATAAATAGTGCGTTCGTTAACAGCAGCGGCGCGACGATAAAGAGCATGACGTTGAAGAAGAGCGCGAAGGCTATGGAGCCTGCGGCGGCTGCCGTCCCGCCCTTCTTCATCTCGTCGCGCGCTCGTTTCTGGGTCGGCACTGGGAACAGCCCCGGCACTGCGCCCGTCAGGCCGGCGAAATCGCCCTCGCCTTCGATGACGGCGGGCGTGAGCGCGACCTCTACCTCGGCCGCCTCGGCCTCTTCGGCGTCTGCGAAAGCCTCGCTCGCCGAATAGTTGAGCGCCTTTATACCCAGACCCATAGATTGCACCAGTATCGCCCCGCCGCGCAGCACCGGAAGCTTTAAGATGGGATGTTTGTCGCTCCACTTCGGCAACTGGGCTGCCGTGTTGACTATCGAGCCGTCGGCCTTGCGCACGGCGATGGCGTAAGCGTTCGGCGTGCGCATCATGACGCCCTCGATGACGGCCTGACCGCCGACGATTAGGTCTCTTTCGCTTGTACTCACGATTTCAGTTTTTCCTTCTTTAGTAGAAGCGGATTGATAGAGTAACGCCGACGCTTCCCTCAGCTTCGGCTGCCCTCCCTGTGCGTATTATGCACGAAAGCGCGACCGACCGACACGGGAAGCGTCGGCGTTGGTTTTCCCTGCTCGGCTAATGCTGCTGCTGTTGCTGTGGCGCGTTTGCGTGCCTGTCCTGCATGGGTTTTGGCTGTCGCCTCCGATTTTTCAGCTTACTTGGCCGAAGCAGCCTCGGCCGGTGCGTCAACTGTCGCGTCCGCCGAAGGCGCATCCGCAGTCTTTTTGCCGTAGCGCTTGTTGAAGCGATCGACACGTCCGGCCGTGTCTACCAGTTTCTGCTTGCCCGTGAAAAACGGGTGGCACTCCGAGCAGATTTCCACGTGAAGCTCGTCCTTGCGCGTCGAGCGCGTCGTGAACGCATTGCCGCAGGCGCACTGCACCTTGATTTCGTTGTAGTTCGGGTGAATTCCTTGTTTCATTTTGTTGTCGCTGCCCTCTATAGATGTCAATTACTGTCCCAATCGAAACGATCAATGATACGGTTTAGATGCGCGCATCGTCAAGTTGGATGGGTCGGCGGCCGTCTCCTGACGCGTTTGCGCCCGCAGGTGGTAAACTGGTCGTCACTGGCAATATATTAGACGGCGCGTGACAGGTGAAAAGCTGTCGGAAGCGCGGCGACGGCGGCGTCCAATCATTCGCTGAAAACCTGCGGGAGGGATAATGTTTCGCTCGAAAACCGTCTTGATCGTGGCGTCGGTCTTGATCTTTCTTTCGCTGCTCGCGTTCCTACGCTATCGTTCCCTGCAAAAACCTCGCAGCCATGATGAAGAGGTCTTTCACAGGGCAGAGGACGCGGGCCAGAAACAGTCGCTCACGGTCGCCTTCATTCCCGTGACGTGCCATCTGACGTGCCCTGTCACGGACTTCGCCTCCAAGACCAGCACTACGGGGACGCGCTTCGACGCGCTTCGGATGACGGAGTTCCCGACCATCGTCGAGGCGTTGAAGACTAAAAAGCTGCTGGCCGGATTCCTGACCGTCCCGCTGGCGATGAAGATGCGCGAGCAGGGCGCGCCTGTGAAGATCGCCTGCCTGGGCCACCGCGACGGCTCGCAGCTAGTAATCCGTAAAGAAGACACGGCCCGCGACCTGCGCGACCTGCGCGGCAAGACCATAGCCATCCCGAGCCCCTTCAGCAATGAAAACTTCTTCATCAATAAGATGATGCGCGACCAGGGTATGCGCGCCGACGAGATGAAGTTCGTCGTCATGCCGCCGCCCGATATGACGGCCGCTCTGTCCGCGAAGGCGATAGACGGCTTCATCGTCGCAGAGCCCTTCTGCGCTAAGGCCGAGATGGAAGGCTTCGGGCGCGTGCTCTACTATGCAAAGGACATCTGGCCGAACTACATCTCCTGCGCGCTGGTCGTGCACGAAGACCTGATTCGTGAAAAGCCGGAGATAGTGCGCGACCTGGTGCGGGGCATCAACGAATCGGGCGAGTGGACGGAGAGAAATCGAGAGGCGGCGGCGACGCTCGTCTCGCCCTATTTTCGCCAGGACATAAATTTGTTGAAGTATGTCCTGACGCAGCCGGCCGACCGCGTTACCTATCGCAATCTGAATCCGACCGACGCCGAGTTGCAGAAAATCCTTGACATGGGCATCAGCCTCGGTTTTCTGAAGCAAATAGAGATTTCCCAGCTGGTAGACAGGTCGTTTTTCCCCGACCAGATCAACCCGGCGCAACTCGATCTGACCCGTATGCCCGAGATCATCAAGCCGCAATAAGGGCGGAACGAAGGGATGAGGGCGGCAGCGTGAGGGATGAAAGTGTTTGCTTCTATAGCTTGAATGCTTTTATTCATCCCTTATCCCTTGTCCCTCCGCCCTGCTTTTTCACACGATTTATTGACAATCGCGCAAAACGCGTGCTACAACCCAGAGCGTCAGCACTTCTTGTTCTCTTAGCCTTAACACACGAGCACGAATGGTTTGTGTGCGCTTCGGGCCAGACACAGCACGAAAGCGCAACTGCCGGTCAGAGTGTAGCTACAGTCTAGATGGCGGACGAGACCAAACAGCCTGAAACTCCTCCAGAGACGCCGGAGCGTGGCGACGAGCCGCGCTCTGGAGGGTCGTCGCCACGCTCCGACGACAAGAGCCCCAGCGCCGGGCCCGTAGGCCCGGAAGCGGGCAGCTTGCCGCCGCCGCCCGAGGGTACGGACGCGCCGCGCCCGACGCCTGACGCCCTCGCCGCGCAGACCGGCAAAGCTCCTTCGGGCAGCTCTTCGAGCGGCACGACCGTGCCCGCCGCGAGCAGTGAAACGTCAGCGCCCGTCGCGGAGACTCCGGAGGAGAGGAAAGCGCGACTGATCGCCGAAGCGCAGGCTCGCAAAGCTTCGGCCACGGCTTCGGCCGGGCCGCCGGGCGGCGAATCGCCCTCGGTCGGCGACCCCGCCAAAAGTCCGTCGCAGGCGGACGCCGAGAAGGCCGCCAGGATCGCGGAGGCGAAAGCACGCGTGGCGGCTGCCAAACAGGCGGCGGGCGACAAGCCCAGCCCCGCACAGCCGGGCGCTGCTGCTGCTGGCGGGCCAGCGCCGGGCGCGCCCAAAGCCCCCGTCAAGAAGAAGGAAGAGGGGCCAAAGCCCACGGACGCCGCCGGTCACCCGCTCGTCAAGCGGCTGCGCGAGCGCCTGGGCGGCGCTCTTTTGGAGGCTTCCGAATTCATAGGGCAGCTCTCAATCCGCATCGAAGCGGCGCGCATCGTTGAAGCGTGCGATGCGCTCAAACGCGACCCGAAAACGCCCTTCGACTATCTCTCCGATCTGACCTGCGTGCATTTTCCCGAGCGCGTGGATGCGCCCTTCGAGATCGTTTATAACCTCTACTCGATTCCCGGCAACGAGCGCGTGCGCTTGAAAGTCGCCATCGGTGACGGCGAACAGGCGCAGAGCGTGACGAGCGTTTGGCCGACCGCCAACTGGATGGAGCGCGAGGTTTACGACCTGTTCGGCGTAGTGTTCGCCAACCACCCGGACCTGCGCCGTATTCTGCTGCCGGAAGATTGGGAGGGCCACCCGCTCAGAAAAGAGTACCCGCTCGAATTCATGGAGAATGACTGGACGGCCAAACATCTGCCGGAGTTCTCCGGGGTACAAAAAGAGCAGCTTGAGCAGCGACGTAATTACGGGCTTGAAGCCCTCTCGACAGAAGAAGAGCGCCGCGTGCGCGAGATTTTCCGCGCCGGTAAGGAAGTAATGCCGAAAGATAAATAAAGGAGTCAGAACCCGAGGACTCAGAATTCAGAATAAAAGCTGTTTGCCGCATGTTCATTGCTGAATTCTGTGTTCTCGGGTTCTGTATTCTGTAGAATGAGCCCGAAAGAGCTGGCCGCCAAATACGAAGCGAAAGTCTTTGAGACTCCGGACGCCGCCAAGAGCGCCGGGTTCGTGCTGACCGAGACGATGTCGCCGCGCAACACCTGGAACAAGGCGAGCGCGGCCCAGGCCATCCTCTTCAAGCTCCTGGCGCGTAAGAAAAGCGGCGAAGCCGCAGAGGTCGGGCTCGTCATCGAGCCGTGGAGCATCACCGGATGCTATAAGGAAGGGATGAAGGATGAGGGATGAGGGATGAATGGGTTGAGCGAATTGCGGATTGAGTCTACGGCTCAATTCGGCTTTTCCTTCATCCCTCATCCCTGCGGCCCTCATCCCTTGAGCGTATGCATCAAGTAGAGATAGCGACAACCAGAGAGACGCTGCTCGACAGCCCCGAGATGATCCTGAACATGGGGCCGCAGCACCCTTCGACGCACGGCGTGCTGAGGGTCATCCTGCGCCTCGACGGCGAGACCGTCATCGATCTGGATTGCGACATAGGCTTCCTGCATCGCGGCATGGAGAAGATAGCCGAGAATCGGCAGTACCCTATGATCGCGCCCTACTGGGATCGGCTCGACTATATCTCTGCGGTCTCGAACGGGCTGGTGTGGGTCGAAACCGTAGAGCAGATGATGGGGCTCGCTGTTCCGCCGCGCGCTCATTACATACGCACCATCCTGACCGAGCTTAATCGCATCTCTTCGCACCTGCTTTGGTTCGCAACGCACGCACTGGACATCGGCGCCGTCACAGTGCTGCTCTGGGCCTTGCGCGAGCGCGAAGAGATTTTGAAGATTTTCGAGCGCCAGTTTGGCGCGCGTCTTACCTGCCATGCGTGGCGCATAGGCGGAATGCCGAACGACGCTTACGACGATTTCGAGGCTGATGTGCGCCGCTTCATAAACAATTTTCCGCATCGCATTGACGAGTACGAGACGATGCTCTCGGAGAATCGCATCTGGCTCGGGCGCACCGTAGGCATCGGCGTCATCTCGGCCGAGGACGCAGTCGCCATCGGGTTGTCAGGGCCGGCGCTGCGCGGCTCCGGCATCGCCTGGGACATACGCAAGGCGCGGCCCTACGCCGCTTATGCCGAGATGGATTTCGATGTGCCGGTTGGCGAGAACGGCGACACTTACGATCGCTACCTGGTGCGTATGGAAGAGATGCGACAGTCGCGCCGCATCGTCGAGCAGGCGATTAATAAGCTGCCGGACGGCCCCGTGATGGCGAAAGTGCCTAAGATCATCAAGCCGCCCGTAGGCGATTATTATCACTCGATAGAAGCGCCCAAGGGCGAGATCGGTTGCTACCTGGTCTCGGACGGCACGGCGAGCCCTGCGCGCGTGCGCGTGCGCCCGCCCTCGCTCATCAACTTGCAGGCGCTCCGGCAGATGTGCATCGGCCATCTCATAGCCGACGTGGTCGCCATCATCGGCACGCTCGACATAGTGCTCGGAGAAATAGATAGGTAGGGGCCGGGTGCCAGGGGTCAGGGGATGGTAAAAACCGTCTTCACTGGCCCCCGGCCCCAGAGACCCCCGACCCCCGCTTTATGCAAGTAGTTCGCATCAAGGTTCAGCCGATGACGCGCGAGAGTTTCGCGCCCTACGGCGTGCTGATTGATAGTCGCGGTTCGGTCGAGATTGATCTGGGCGAAGGGAAGCCGAGCCTGACGGGCGCGACCTCGGAGCGGCGTCCACTCAGGTTCGACTTCATGGCGCGGCACAAGCACACGATGCAGGTCTTCTCGCCCCTGGCTTCGTCGCAATCGGTGATCGCGGTCGCGCCGCCGGAATCGGGCGACGTGCCGCAGGTCGAGAGAATCATGGCGTTCCTGG
>DASQYE010000237.1:0-8610 GCA_035639355.1 Pyrinomonadaceae bacterium | reverse complement strand
GGCGCGCGGCATATTTAAACACAATTCTTAAAAGCAACGCTATCGAGGCGTTCTGCTGCGCGCGTAGCTGCGGGATGACGGACACGAGTACCGGCTACAGGCTGGGGGCTTCTGCGGGAGCGGCAAAAACCCTACAGCGATTGTCCGGCCGCCAATTGCTGCCTGATGAATTGAAACGTGTTGCGGATGATCTCGCGCGTTCGCTCCTTATCGTCGAAAATATCGAAGGCGTGATGGCCGTCCGGGTAGTTATAAAAATCTATCCGAATGTTTTTGTTGATCGCCTCCTGTATGAAAAGATCGACGGCGTTATTCAGTACGGGATTATCCAGACCCGCCCTGACGACCAGCATCGGGGGAAGCTTGTCGCCGAGCGCCGTCACCTGCCTGCGTGGGCCAAGCTGCCCGATTCCGTAGTAGGAGACGAGGCAGCGTATAAAGGTTTGATCGGGCAGCATGCCCGCGCTGACCAGAGTTCCGCCGGCCGAGAAGCCCCAGAGACAGAGCCGGTCGCGATCGATGCCGAAGCGCGCGGCGTTCTGTCGAAGGAAGGCTATCAAATCATTTATGTCTTCCTGCGCCGTCGCCAGGCCGGCCTCGCCCGGCGGATACCGCTTGTCGAACTGGACGGCGATCATCCCCTGCGCCGCAGTCAGCTCTCCGTAGCTTGTATAAACGCCCCAGTGCTTGGTCTCGCTCGCCCCGCTCAGGAACAGTATGGCCGGGAGCGCCACGCCGCTCCCGGCATCCGCGGGCCAGTAGACATCCATCTTCAACTCGGCCGCGCCGACTCGTTTATAGACCACGTCCTTTTGAACCCTTGCTTTTTCCTGGCCGGGTATTCGATAGAGCACGCGCGGCACGGCCGGATCAAACTGCTGTTGCGGCTGGCCCTGGGCTGACGGGGCCGGCGCGGCAGCGGGCGGCGAAGGCTGCGCGGCCGCCTCCGTCCCGACGGCAACGAAAAGGACGGCGCAAAGAAGAAGGGTCGGTTTCATGTTATCGATTATCTCCTCAGATGGCTATCGTTAGGTAAGGCTGGAATCGCCAATATAGCTTAGAGATGAGAGCGCGAGAGCACGCCGCGCCCTGGAATTTACAGGCGGGTGACAGCTTTTACCACTTTTTACAAAGCTCGCGTTGCCGGAAGGTGATGCCGGGGCTTGGCGTCGAAGCTTAGCGCGACAAGCCGGGCGCGCAGACGGGAAGCGAGCTTGGGCTCCGGGCGCTTGGGGCCGATGATGAGAGTTATGCTATCTGAAGCGAGGGGGCGCGCGCGTGGGCTTTACGGCCGGAGCGCAGCTTTAGGGCTGGCCGCCCTCGTCCGGCTCCTCGTGTTGGCGTTCGCCTTCGTATTGTTGGAGCTTGCGGTAGAGGGTCTTGCGACCAATGCCCAGGGCGCGTGCGGCGCGCGTCTTGTCGCCGGCCGTGTAGTCGAGCGTGGCTTCTATGGCGCGGCGCTCGATCTCGTCTATGGATGAGGGCACGTCGATCTGGAAAGTGATCGAGCGGCCCTGGCTGGCCGCCTCTATGCGCTCGTGGCGCAGGTGAGCGCGCTCGTCAATCGCACGCTTGCTGACCGCTTCCGGCAGATCGTCCAACTCTATCTGGCGACCCGACGCGATAATGACGGCGCGCTCAACGGCGTTCTCAAGCTCGCGCACGTTGCCGGGCCAGTCGTAGCTCGTCATCGCCGCCAGCGCTTCCTTCGAGATGCCGGAGATGAAGCGCCCGGTCTTCTGCTTATAGTGTTCCAGGAAATGTATGACGAGCGGGTGAATATCTTCGGGACGCTCGCGCAATGGGGGCAGGCGTATGGGAAAGACCGAGAGACGATAAAAGAGGTCGCGGCGGAACGTGCCCGTCTCGACGGCGCGCTCAAGGTCTACGTTGGAGGCGGCGATGACTCTCACGTCCGTGCGTAAGACCTCGTTGCCGCCGACGCGCGTGAACTCCCCGTCCTGTAGCACGCGCAGGAGTCGCACCTGGGCGGATAAACTCATCTCGCCAATCTCGTCCAGAAAGAGCGTGCCGCCGCTCGCCTCCTCAAAGCGCCCGCGACGACGCGCGCGCGCATCCGTAAACGCGCCCCGTTCGTGGCCGAACAATTCCGATTCGAGCAAGGTCTCGGGAATCGCTCCGCAGTTCAGCTTGATATAAGGCTGATCTTCGCGCCCGGAATTGTAGTGAATCAGATTGGCCAGAAGCTCTTTGCCCGTGCCGCTCTCGCCCTGGAGCAGAACGGTCGTCTGCGTATCGGCGACGTTTAAGGCAAGCTCTATGGCGCGGCGTATGGCCTGGGCCTGGCCTATGATGCTGCTCTCGGCGTGGCGTTCGTGCAGGGCGCTCCGGAGCCGCATCACCTCAGCCGAGAGCTGGTCGCGTTCGAGCGCCGTCCCGATCTGATCCGCTATGCCTTCGACGAGCGCGACCTCATGGTCTTCGAACCCTTCGCGCGCCGCGCTCCACACCATGCCTAGCAGTCCGAAGGTCTGCCCGCCGATACGCACAGGGGCGACCAGCGCCGCGCGCCCGCCCAAGGTCGCGTTGAATATGAGACGGAGCGGCAACGGCAGCTGCGTGTCCAGCACGCGCATCGTCTTGCCTTCGGCCAGCACTTCGATGATCGCGGGGTATTCGGTAATGTCCAGGGACTGGCCGTGCACGTCTATGAGCCCGCGCACGGAATCGGTGGCGGCGTGCGGCGCGGCCGTAAAGGCCGCGAGCGTAATGCGGCCGCCCGACGGGTCTATCACTCCGAGCGCGCCGTAGTCGGCCTTGACCAGTGCGATGGCGCGTTCGAGCACGAGCGAAGTCACCTCGCCGAAATCCGAGCGCGCATTGAGCGCGTTGGCTATCTCAAGCAGTGCGCGCGTCGTCTCGGCCTCGCGCTGCTTGTCCGTGTAGAGCCGCGTGTACTGGTAGCCGACCGCGATCTGCCGGGCGATCGATTGCAGGAAAGAGACCTCATCGTCGAGCCATGTGCGCGGCGCGCGCGTGTTATGCAGGCCGACCAGGCCCAGAACGTCAGTGCCCAGGATTACTGGGACGACCAGAAGCGAGCGCGTCCCCAGGGAAGCCGCCAGATACCGCACCTTCTGATCGAGCCCCGGCGCGCTGGTGTCGTCAAGGCGGATCGGTTTCGTGAGATCGACGTGCTCGGCCAGGCGGCGCAGGTCGAGCGGTATCGCCGTGCCCTCGCTCGAAGGAACATCTTCGGAGGCGCGCCACTCGTGGCTGATGCGAAGCTCTGAGTCCGACGCCAGCTGGATAACGTCGCACCGATCAGCGTTCATCATACGGCCCAACTCCGAGACGACGGCGCGAAGGAACCTGTCAAGATCAATGGTCGAAGGCAAATCCAGCGCGAGGCGATCGATGATCGCCTCGCGCGCCTCGTGCATCTTTATCTTGCGTTCGAGCGAGAGTGACTGCGCCGTAGTAGTAGTAGTGGACATATTCAGCGGCCCGATACGGATCAGCGTGAGGCGTGTGGCTTTCCCGATTCATGCGCGCTGTTCGGTGAGAGAGAGAGAGCACCTTCGACGCACATACACGCCCTGTTTGACATGCGCGAATGATAGCGAACCATAAGGAGAACTGCAACGCTCACGCATCGCGGTCGGTGATCCGATCCGGAGGCGACGGAAATCCTCGCACGGAAAGAGCTTCGATTAAATGGAATAGGGCTTTGCGGCCGATTCATCAAGGGCGGCGGGCCATCTTCCGAATTGTACGGCCCGCATTAAAAGTAAGACGCGCGCCCTGGGAATGCTGTGCAATCACAGGGCGCGCGTATTAATGAGGAAGTTGTTTGTCGAGGTTGAGGTTATTACTGCTGTGTGGTCGGCGTTTGGAGCTGCGCTATCTCCGGCGTGAGACGGAAAGCGTTGACGGCCTCTTCGGGCGTGAGAAGCGGATGATAGGTCTTGCCGTAGCGGCCGGTGATGATACGCACGTAGTTCTGCGTCTCGTTGTAGGGAGGGATGCCGTCGTACTTGTCCACAGAGCCTTCGCCCGCGTTGTAACCGGCCAGCGCCAGCGAGACGTTGCCGTTGAATCTCTTTAACAGGAAGCGCAGGTAACGCGTTCCGGCCTGCACATTGTCGGCCGGGTCGTGGACATCGGCGCAGCCAAAGCGACGTGCCGTCGCGGGAATCATCTGCATCAATCCCTGTGCTCCCGCGTGCGAGCGGGCCTGGACTTTGTATTTCGACTCCTGCCAGATGACTGCGTGAAGCAGGCGCGGGTCAACGCCATACTGCTTGCCGGCGCGAAAGATGATGAGGTCTAGCTCGCGGTCGCCCGAGGTGGGCACGTCCGCAGGAATGTAGTTCTCGTCGCGAGCTACCAAGTCGACGTTGGCGCTGGCGCGAGCGGCCGGCGCTAAGGCGATGTTGAACAGAAGACCGGTGACGTTAGTGAAAAGGAAAAGGGCAACGACGGCAAAGGGTGCGAATTTGAAAGAGCGCAAACGGGGAACGAAAGGGGTCAGAGTCATTCTGTGTCTCCATGTGAGCGATGGCTCTTATGAAAAAGCCATCTAATCTGCATATCCAGCGACGCAGGTTATGGGGGCTACGCATGGGAAAGACGACCTACAAAGAGCAGACCATCGAAACCGAGACTAAGATGGCGATTAGGTTGCGACGGTTGCTCCTGCGCACGATTTTTATTCAAATAAGTCCTTTTTCTGTATGTATTTAATTCGACCGAGTGTAAGCCCTGCGGTTACAGGATTTCCATCCCGCATCGTTCAATATGAGAGGCGGTTTGAAGCTTTTGCCGGTTTCAGGGCGTACCGAATGGCTACAAAAAAGTATTGCAATTTGGAAAATTTCTTTCCGTGCACGGCAACGCGACACAAACGCTTTCAGCAATTCTGCATCTCATGTTTGACACAAGTTGCAGGCGATTAAAGTCACCCATATAATCTGATTACGTCCGAATAATTCGGTAAAGCCGGAGCAGCGGAAGAGAGACGAGTTCTTATGCCCATTTACGAATACGAATGTAAAAAATGCAAAGCCCATATTGAAGTCTTGCAAAAGATGACGGATAAGCCGCTCGCGAAGTGCGGCAAGTGCGGCGGTCGTTTGGAAAAGCAATGGTCTACGGGCGGCTTTCAATTCGTCGGCTCAGGTTGGTACGTGACCGATTACGCTGCGAAGAAGTCGGACGGAAAGGAAGAGAAGAAGGGCGCGGCCGCCGCAGAGGGCGCGACGGGCGGCGACAAGTCGTCGAATAAAGAGAGCAAGGCGGCGACCAAAGAGACCAAGACCGTAGAGAGCAAGACCGCTTCAACAAAGACCAGCTCGTCCAGCGATACGAGCGGCGATTGAAAAGATTATCCTCCTTTTATTAATGAACTGATGCGCGCGCTACTCACCATACTGATCGCAATTTGTTTGCCGGTCGCTTCGATCAACACTACGGCGGGGCAGGCAGGGCGGCGTCCGAACCTGGCGGATGCGCGCGGCGTCGTGCTCAACATCAGCGCTACGCGCGAGCAGAATCCGGAAGTGCCGATCACGGCCCAGGAGGTCGCCGTTTTCGAGAACGGTATCGAGCAGCCCATCAAAAACTTTGCGCCCGACCTTTCGCCCGCGCGCATCGTCCTGCTTGTCGATAACTCTCTGACGCTGCGCGCCGACGTGGAGAAGCTGGAGGCGGCCGCGCGCGAGTTCGCCTACGAGATTTATGAAGGCGATCAACTGTTGATCGTCGGCTACGATGAGCAGGCGGAGATCGTGGCGGATTGGACTGACGACGCGAAGAAGGTGGAGGCTTCGCTCAAGAGTTTTCGCAAGAAGGGCGAGCCGCACCTGTTCGACGCCTTGAGGGCGGCCGCCGATCAGGGGCTCGGCGCTTTCACCAACGCGACGCAGAAGCGCGCCATCGTCGTCATAGGCGACGGCCTCGACCGTGTCAGCAAGACGAAGTTTGAAGAGATTCTGGCCCAGCTCCAAAAACAGAACATCACCGTCTACGCTTTGCAGATTCCGGACCGGACGGGAGGGGCGCTCAGGCGCGACCAGCCCAAGCCCGTGCGCGTCATCGAACAACTCGCAGAAGGAACCGGCGGGCGCGTCTTCCCCGCCAACGAGCCGAAGGAGGCCGCCAAGGCCATCTGCGACGAGCTTCGCAGGAATCGCTACATGATCTCGTACGTGCCCACGGGCTTCGCCTTCGGCGAGGCGCGCCGCCTGCTCGTCGTCGCGGACTCCGGCATCAACGTCCGCTTCAAAACGCTCCAACCTCCGGTTATCGAGTAAACGGCGCTCAAAGTCGGGCTCCCGTCTTTCCGGCTCGCAAACCCTCGCCCGGCCTTTATCCCTTCTTTCGCGAGTAGATGTAGAACATGACAAGGATGATGACGAGGAGCAGCAGCTCCATGAAGATGAAGAGGTCGCGGTCGAATCTCCTATCGTCGTCGTAAGACGCCGAGTAAACGAAGAATGTGCCGACCGTGAGCCCGACCGCGAGCCAGATGATTTGACGTTTAGTATCCCACACGACGACGGCTTGGCTTCCCCTTCGGACTCTTTTTTATTGCCCTCGGATTATGCCACACTCGCGCCCTGGGCAGAGCGCCTTTCGGCAGCCGCACCCATTGAACTTTACGGACGGCTCCTGCGTAAAGCCCCGAGGTAGGCTAATATCCAAGAGCGCACCTGACCCGGCATGGCTTTATTCTTACGGAGGTAGAAACCTTTTATGTTTTGTCCACAATGCGGCCAGCAACAGGTGTCCGGGGAGATGCGTTTCTGCTCGCGCTGCGGATTCCCGCTCGGCGTCATCACGGAGGTGGTGGCCCAGGGCGGAGTGTTGGCGACGCGCGACGCCATCGGTCAGGGCAACAAGATGTCGCCGCGCCAAAAGGGTGTACGTCAGGGAGCGATGCTGATGTTGAGCACTCTGCTGATCGTGCCTCTGGTGGTCTTCCTGGTCTTACTCACAGGCACAGATAGATTGATACCGCTCGTCCCGCTCTCGGCCGTGGTCTGTTTCGTGGGCGGGCTGTTGCGCATATTCTACGCGCTTCTTTTTGAGGACGCCGGGCCGCAGCTCATACAGGGCGCGACCACATCTGCCGCGCCTTTCGTGCCCGCGCAGTTGAATGCGCACGTGCGCGGCGCGGCGCTGCCTCCCGCGCCGGGCACGCCCGTGAACGCCTGGCGTCAGCGTCCCGAGACGGCCGAGATCGTTCAACCCCCCAGCATCACCGAGAACACCACGAAGCTGCTCGATAAAGAGCAAGGATGAACGAAGGGATGAAGGATGAGGTATGAGGGATGAAAGGGTTTGAGTGAAGCGTCAATTTAACAGTTCACTCAATCATTCATCCCTGCGCCCTCCGCCCTCATCCCTGCTTTTCTACCTGAGCTTTGAGAGGCGTTCTGCCGCTTCGAGCAGCGTCGAATCCTTCTTGCAGAAACAGAAGCGCACCTGTTGAGCGCCGCGCTCGGGCTGGCTGTAGAAGCTTGAGCCGGGAACGCAGGCGACGCCTATCTCGCGTATCAGGTGGCGTGTGAAATCAACGTCGGAAGGGAAACCGAACGCGCTGATGTCGGTCATGATGTAGTACGCGCCGTCCGGGCGGAAAGTGCGAAAGCCCGCCGCTTCGAGCGCGGGCAAGAGCAGGTCGCGCCGCGCCCTGTACTCTGACTGAAGCTTCGAGTAGTAGTCTGCGGGCAGCGAGAGCGCGTAAGCGCCCGCCGCTTGCAGCGGAGCGGCCGCCCCGACGGTCAGAAAATCGTGAACCTTTCGGATCGCATTCGTAATCCCTGGCGGGGCCAGCACGTATCCTACGCGCCAGCCCGTCACCGAATAGGTCTTCGACATGGAGTTGACGACGACAGTTCTTTCGCGCATCCCTTCGAGCTGGGCCATAGAGATGTGCTCGATGCTCAGGCCCTCTTCTTCGGCCGGGTAGAGAATGTGCTCGTAGATTTCATCCGTGAAGCAGAGCGCGTCGTACTCCTTGCAGAGCGCGGCGATGAACTCCATCTCGTCGCGCGTGAAGACCTTGCCCGTCGGGTTGTTCGGATTACAGACGATGATCGCTTTGGTTCGCGCGTTGAAGGCCGCGCGCAGCTCTTCCCGGTCAAAGCTCCAGCCGGGCGAGCGCAGCGGGATGTAGCGCGGGCGAGCGTCAGACAGGATCGCATCGGGCGCGTAATTCTCGTAGAAAGGCTCGAAGAGAATCACCTCTTCGCCCGGATCGACGGTCGCCATCATGGCCGCGATCATGCCCTCGGTCGAGCCGCACGTGACCGTAAGCTCCGTCTCCGGGTCAACGTCCAGGCCAAGATACCACTTAACCTTGCGCGCGATGGCCTGGCGGAAATCGCGCGCCCCCCAGGTGATAGCGTATTGATTGATGTCGTCGGCGATTGCTTGCATGGCGACGCGCTTGATGTCGTCGGGCGCGGCGAAATCCGGGAAGCCCTGCGAGAGGTTGACGGCCCCGTGCTTGAGGGCTTCGCGCGTCATCTCGCGTATCACGGACTCCGTGAAAAGGCTCGCTTTGCGCGAGACGTAGTTGGACGGCCGCTCGGCAGGTGATGTCATAACTTTTAGGGCTCTCAAGGACAATTTAGCGTGTGG
>DASQYE010000236.1:0-5163 GCA_035639355.1 Pyrinomonadaceae bacterium | reverse complement strand
CTCTTTCAATATGTGCCCGCCGTCGTCTTGAGCCGCCTGGGCTTTTCGGAAGCGGCCGTCCTGCATGCACTGGCTTACCTGAGCTTTCTGGCCTTCGTCGCGTCGGCGCTCTTGATCTACTGGACTCTGAAAAGAAAGGCGTCCGAACCGATGGCCCTCGCCGGTCTCCTGATCGTGTCGAGCGGCCCGCTCCTCTGGTATTCTCATTCGACTTACGGAGAGATGGCCGCCGCTTTTCTGATCCTGGCCTTCACCGCAGCCTGTCTCCTGCGGGCGCGAAACGGCGTCATCATTCCGCTCTTCATACTCGCCGGAGCGACCAAGGAGATTGCGTTTCCCTTCCTGCTGCTCATAGGGTTGCTCTCGCTCTTGCCGGAGGTGGTCAGGGCCAGGGCGAAAGTGAGAGGCCGCATCTACGCACTGATCGCTGGGGCGGGGCTGAGCATGATCGTGACGGTCGCTTTCAACTATTTCCGCTATGCGACCTACTACAACAGGAATTATTTGACGGACATTGCGCTCGTCCCTAGCTTCAGGCTCCAGCTTAGTTTTTTTCTTGGCATCTGGTTCTCCCCGAACGGCGGGCTGCTTTTCTTCTGGCCCTCTTTCGCGCTTCTTTATTTCTCGGTGCTGGCGATGACGCTTCTTCGTAAAGCCCGGAGCGAGCCGTCCGGGCAGAATGGAGAGCATGAGCGAGGGCTGATCTTTTACCTGCCGATCATCACCGTCTCGCTCGTCCTGTTTTTGCTCACCTTCGGTTTTTCGAGATGGTATACGCCGCTCGGCGGAGCGGCATGGGGGCCGCGCTTCATGCTCCCCTGGATACCGGCCGTCTCGCTTCTGCTGCTCTTCTTCTACGCGCGGGAGGTCAGCTCGATGCTCTCGCCGGTGCTACGCGAACCGCTCGGACTGGCGCTCGCTTGCGCCGCATTGATCGTCGCGTCGCTTCCGCAGCTTATGGTTCTGTTTGAATCCTCGATGCTGGGAAAAATCTTCGCGCCCACGCCCGCATGTCCGCGCCTGCCCAGCATTCAGGAGGATGTCAACTACTACTACCGTTGTATAGAGGCGCAGATATGGCCGCACAGCTCTGTGCTGCGGGAGGCGCTGCTTGTGGCGCTGAAGCCGTCCGTCTTCTGGTTCGCGGTATCTTACGCGGCGCTCCTCGTAGGTGGGTGCGTGTGGATGAGAAAGTTGCTACGGGGAAGCGAGCCGTCTGCGAAGACGAAGGCCGCGATGACCGAAACGACGACGCCCGTCGAGGCCGACGAGTCCGAGCCTCCGCGCGCTTTCGCCGGGCCGATAGGCCATTCTCTTTCGGTGCTGCTCTTTTACTCGCTGCTCTTTACTCTGTTCTTCTCGCCGGCTCTCCTGGGCGACGCGCTTCTAGCCCCAGGCGACGGCATACCTATCTTCCTGCCGAATTTCTATTCCCGTAAAGTCCTGTGGGACGCGCTGCTCTTCTCGGGCTTTCCGATGTTTGCCGACCCGCAAGTCATGATGTGGTATCCGCTCTCGATCGTCGCCTCGCATCTTCCTGGAACCTGGAACATCTTCGTCATCTCGGCCTACGTCCTGGCGAGCTGTTTCATGTACGGCTACGTCTATAGCATCACGCGTTCGCGTCTGTCCGGGCTCATGAGCGGGCTCATCTACGGCATGAGCGGTTTCATGATGGCGCACCTGGGCCATACGGGCATCATTCATTGCGTGGCTTGGTTCCCGCTCATCATCTGGTCGCTAGAGATGCTGCGCCGCAGGTGGAATCCGCTCTGGATGGTCGCCGGCAGTATCGCCGTCGCCTGTAGCTTTCTCGCCGGACATTCGCAGCTCTTTTTCTACGGCCTGGCGCTCGGCGTCGCCTACGCCCTGACGCTGGGCTGGAAGGCTCCCGTGGCCCGCCTCAACTGTTATCTGTACAGCCTGGCACTCATAAGCCTGGGGTTGGGCCTGGCCGCCATTCAGATCATTCCGACGGCCGAGCTTGTGGGCCAGAGCGTGCGTGCGGAATTCACCTACGCCGACTTCGTCTCCTACTCTCTGCCTCCGAAGCAGCTCGCCATGTTCGTCTTTCCGGCATTATTCGGCGGCGTCTCGAATCATCCCACGAGCACCTACTTCGGAAACTGGAATTTGACGGAGCTGATGGGCTACACGGGGCTGCTTCCGTTGATGCTAGCGGCCATCGGATTCGCAGCCGCGCGGCAGAAGCGGCTCGCTCTGTTCTGGCTCTCGGTTGGCGTGCTCGCCTTACTGCTGGCCCTGGGCGAATCGACGCCGCTGGCGCGCTTAACTTACCTTCTGCCGCTCTTCAATCGTTTTCGCGTGCCCGCTCGCCATCTGATCGAGATGGCTTTCGCCGTGAGCGTGCTGGCGGGCCTCGGGCTGAGCGCGATCCGGCGGGAAAAGGCGGCGCGCAGTCTTGTTCCTAAAACCATCGCGGCGGCGACGCTTGTGATGCTCGGGTGTCTTAGCCTTATCCTGGCTTTCAGGGATCAGTTGGCGGCCGTGGCGGCGCACAGGGGCGCAGGCTCTATAAGCTTTCTTCCCTGGACTAACAGGGCGGTCGGACTTCCGCTCATACTTTTTCTCATAGCCGCGCTCGGGCTCGCGTACTGGAGCGCGCGGCCCGACTCGCGCGCCAGAACCGCGCTCCTCCTGCTGGTACTATTGCTGGACCTGGGGAGCTACGGCTGGTTCAGTGAATGGCGCTATGCTTCGCCGCCTGAGAGCCAGCTGATGCCTCCTGCCAAGGCTCAAACCTACTCAAGCGCGCTCGCGGCCTCTCACCAGCGCCTGCTGCCGGTGATGGGCATTCATGGCCCGCTCGACGATATGCCGCCTAACATATCAAGGCTCTGGGGAGTACCGAGCGCGACCGGAAATAATGTGCTGAGATTGAAAAGAGTCAGCCACGCGCTAGCCATCTCCGAGGGCGGGGACATCGTCGATCCGACGTGGAGCGAGCCCTACAACCGTAGCCTTGACCTGATGGCGATACGCTATCTCTTTGTCCCTTATGGCAAGCCCCTGCGAGACGAGAGCGGAGTCTCCTGGCCCGCCAAAGACGCAGAGATATGGCTGGGCTCCGGCTGCGGCAAGCCACGGCTTGAATCCAAGACCTTCAATTTTCCGAAGCCTATCAGGGCAACAAGACTCGGCCTCGCCACTATGCTGGCGTGTTCTACTAATATAGCTGACGGGACGGAGATGGTGCGTGTCACGATCACGGACAGCGCCGGGCGGGCGCAAACCGGAAGCCTGCTCGCCGGGCGCGATTCATCGGAATGGTCTTACGATTGCGGTAACATCAAGCCACAGATGAAACACGGCCGCGCCGCCGTATTCAATTCCTTCCCAGCCCAAATGTACGACGTGCCGTGCGAGGGCCATTATTACCGTACAATGCTCGATCTGGACTCGGGAGGCGACATCAGCAGCATCCACTTCCAATGGACGGGGCCGGCGGGCGCGCTCGTCATTCAGAAAATAAGCCTGATAGACGAAGCATCCAAGACCTACGTCCCGCTCCATCCCTCAGACATGGATAGCGCCCGCTGGCGGCTCGTGGAAGAGAGCAGCGAAAGCCGCGCCTACGAGAACCTGCGCGCGCTGCCTCGCGTGTGGCTCGCGTCAGAGGTCTTGCGGGTCGCGCCCGAAGAGGCCATGAAGGCCGTCAAGACATCCCGCCTGGCCGACGGACGCCCCTTTGATCCGGCGCGCACGGCCCTGGTCGAAGAGGCGCTCGATTTCGCTCGACAGGAACGCGAGGCCGACTCGTCCGCCTCTTCGGCCGAAGTCGCCTACCTATCCGATACCGTCATGGAGGTGCGCACCTCTTCGGCCTCGCCAGCCTTTCTGGTCACTGCCGACCCTTATTATCCGGGCTGGCAGGCCAAGATAGACGGTCAACCGGCCCGGCTGTTTAGCGCGGACTATGCGCTGCGCGGCGTCGTGTTGCCGGCGGGCTCTCACCTGGTCAGGTTCGAGTTCAAGCCCCGTAGCTATTATTACGGCGCGGCCATCTGCGCTCTGTCGCTGCTCGTACTGGCCGCGATACTGGCAAAGGCGCTTTTGTCGGGGCGGCGCAGGGGCGCAAGCTTATCCCATTGACACCCGCCGGATGGCACGCTAAACTTGTTTTTACCTCGCCGGAGGCTCCCTAGAGAGCACCAGCAAGGTCATGGATGGCCGCCTCTTTCCGGTTAACCTTCCCATATTTAATTTGAACTCAGTAGGAGCAGTAAAATGAGACCGATTGTTGCTGTTTTGGTGATTGTGCTGGCCGCCGTAGGTGTATTCGGTCAGACACAGCAGAGCGCGCCGACTCTGAAGATCGTGACGGAAGACCCGAACCTGCCGTCCGAGCTTTATTACGGAAATCTCAGGGTCAAACCGCTGCGCCTGCGCCCAGGGACCAACAAGGTCATCACCATCGACGACAGCGACTTTTTCGTCCAGCAGCACTACATAGACTTTCTTGGCCGTATGCCGGAGCCGAGCGGCCAGGCGGCCTGGCTCAATATTTTGAACAACTGCGCGCCCGGCAATACGAGCTGCGACCGCATAGAGGTCTCTTCGGGTTTCTTCCGCTCGCCCGAGTTTCAGGAGCGAGGCTATTTCGCGTATCGCTTCTACGTCACGGCTTTGGGACGTAAGCCCAACTATGCGGAGTTCATCCCCGATCTGCGACGCGTCAGCGGCTTCCAGACGCCGGAGCAATTGGAGGCGAGCCGCGCCGCCCTGGCTAACGATTTCACGCTCAGGGCCGATTTCCGCCAGCGTTACGACTCGATCACAGACCCTTCGGCCTACGTCAACGCGCTCGAAACGAGGGCCGGAGTCACGCTCGCCAACAAATCTACCTTGATCGCAGACCTCTCGGCGGGCCGCACCACCAGGGCCAAGGTCTTGAGGGCGATTGCCGACAGCCCGGAGGTTTACCAGAAGTATTACACGCAGGCGTTCGTCGTCATGCAGTACTTCGGCTACCTGCGCAGGGACCCGGACGCTTTTTACCTGGACTGGATCAGAATCCTGAACGAAGACCCGCAGAACTATCGCAACATGATTAACGGCTTCGTCAATTCCCAGGAGTATCGCAACCGTTTCTAAGACTGCGAGCGTCAACACGCGACGAACGGCTGGAGGCCGGCTCAAAGG
>DASQYE010000235.1:0-5628 GCA_035639355.1 Pyrinomonadaceae bacterium | reverse complement strand
CCGCGATCAGGATAGGCAAAGAATTGCCAAGCGCTATTGATCGGATTTCTGACCCACTTGATGCGTCCCGCCTCGTCATACTCCCTGGTTTGCACCGCACCCTTGGGGTCTTGCAGGCGCGTCACAGCGCCCAGTTCATAGCTGTACTGCGAAGTCGAAGAGTAATTATCGGCGTCTGTAACGGTCGTCGGATAAGCAAAGGTGTTGCGATTGACCGAATCGGAGAAAGAGTCTGTGTAGCTGATTGAGGTCTGATGTCCCTGTTCGTCACGGCTGAATATTACGGAGCCGTCGATGTCATAACCCAGCGTTGCGGTCAGGGCCTTGGTCGTGTTGTTGATGTCTGTTACATCGTAGCGTGAGACGGAAGTGAGATTGCCGCGCGCCGCGAAGCTCGTTCCATAGCCGGCGTCATGACGCGTGGCCCCGACGCTTGTGGCGACCAGCTGCGTCCCCGTAGCGTCGTATGAATAGGCGATCTTCGCCTGGTACGCCTGACCGTTGGTGATGTGGACGGCGCTGACCAGTCCGATGATGCGTTGATTTAGATAAGTTGTGGACAGGTTGTAGTCCGTATAGGTTTCTCGCACGATGGTCGCGGCGTCGGCGGCATATTCGCTGACCACATATGGCAGTCCGTAAGCGGCATACGGGCCATAACCGATGGTCGTTCGTCTGCGATTGCCCTCCGCGTCGTAGATATTGGTCTCCGTCACGCGCGGGTTTTTCTGGTATAGCAAAGAGATATCGTCCTGCGTCCAGGCGGTCGTCGTCCACTTCTTGAGCACTGCGCCAGACAAAATCTCCGTTCTGGTGGTCAGTCCCTTTTGCCAGCCCGTCGTTTGAAAGAACTCCTTATAAATGGTGTTATCAGGCATGGTCGCCTGACGCACTCCGCCGGCAAAGTTGAACGCGCCAAAGGTCGTCACGGCCTCTTCGCTGGCGGCCAGCACTCCCTCGGCATCGCCATTCCAGTTCTCGGCCCAATCGCGCCGTTGGGTAAAGCGCGGGCAGTCAGACTGCGCAACGCCTGCCGTCTGTGGCAGATTGTAGGTGAGTTGACGGCGCTGGTGACCATCAAACGCATAGTAGGCGATGCGATACACCTGTCCCCATGAGGAGTAACTGAACCTGTGCGCGGAGCCGTCGTGCAGACTGACCTGTGAAAGTACGGGTATGGTCGAGCCGTTCTGCAAGCCAACGATGGAGAGACCGCTGTAGGTGGTCTGGATGGTCAGATTGGCATAGCCAAAAGTCACCCACTGATGCGTCACTCCATTCCACAACTGCGTGATCGCAGTCGGATTGTGATTGACATCGTAGGTGAAAGTCAGGGTGCGCCCCAGCGTATCGATGATCGTCGTGATGTGGCCGTAAACATCGTAGTTGGCTGTGATGAAGTTGCCGTTCCGATCCTTAATCTGGGTGCAGCGATACTCTGCATTCACCAATGAGTAAGAGAGTTGCGTTCCTTCCGTCGTCCGCAGGAGCATTTGTCCCGTGCCGTAATCGGTCAACTGTAGGTAGGAAGAATCCGCCGCCTCGTAGACGTTCGACGCGCCGACCTGTCTTAGCTCGACGCGACTGCCGGAGGGTGTGATAAGCAGATAGGCATAAATGCCTGTTTGCGTGTTGTAGAACCGCTGCTGTATGGTCGGAAAACCTAAACGAAAGCCTGGGGAGGGAAATCCGCGATCAGCGTCATAGGTGATCGAAGAGCCGGACTTTGTCCAGACCAGCGAGTTATAAGAGAGCGAAAGGCCGAGGTCTAGTCCCGCACGACCGGGCAATGCGACCAACGGCAAGTTCCAGTTGTAGTTGCCCGAAATGAGGTCTTCTCCGCCCGTTCCCGTACGATTGACGGGATCAAGACGCGGGGTCGAGAAATCCACGCCCGTCTGAAGTACGGGCATCAAGGACGAAGGCTGGCTACCCGCAATGTGTGAAGACAACTTGAGGGTGAATGGCGAGTCGGAGACCGGGCCGGTGTCGCGACCGAGCAAAGACTCGATAGCGGGAAAGTCCTTATTGAATGTCAGGAGATCAACAATCACGGACTCTTGCCGCGCAATGGGTGTGTCCGTTGTGCCTGCCTCGGATGGCTCGTCTGCCGGTGCTGCGGGCTTCTGCTGCCCACAGTCAATATGAGACGAGCAACGAGTGGAGGGAATGGGTGGCTGTGCGCGAGGAGGAGTGGCTCGGAGGTGGCGCATCTCGTCCAGATTGGGAAGGTTCGGCCCAGGCGTGCCCCGTGTAGGCTCTGGCGGCGCGACCCTGAACTGGTCGCCCATAGTGCCGGGAACACTAATTCCCTCTTCCCGTGGGCTGATGTCGCTATTATGGCTTCCGGCATTGGTGCCGCCGCTGACATTCTCTGACCCGTCGTCCGGTGGGAGCACATTGACCATGCCTGTAATTCCTTCGGCCTTGACGACACCTCCAGAAGCGACTTTGCCTTGAAGCGCGGCGACCCGTCTTGCCCCTCGCATGACCAGCTCTTTAGTAAGCTCCGCGCTCAACCCTGGGCGCAGACTCTTGATGAGTCCGACCATGCCGCTCACTACCGCCGCCGAGGCCGACGTGCCGCTGACAGCCTGGTAACCGCCGCCTACTTTGGTGGTGGAAACGTTCACGCCCGGCGCGGCCACCGCGACGTGGAGAGCACCCCAGTTAGACCAGGGGGCGAGCTGATCCAAGTTGTCAGAGGAGGCCACCGCAATGATATTGGGCAGATCAAAAGAGGCCGGATAACGCGGCGCAGTCTCGATGTCTCGACCGGCATTACCGGCTGAACAGACGACCACGACGCCGTGTGCAGCGGCCCGCTCGATGGCCGCTCCGAGGGCTTGCGAATCTCCATTCGTGCCCCAGGAGCAGTTGATGACCTTCGCGCCATGCGCGCCGGCATAGTCAATGGCTTCAATCGCACGCGCGACATCTCCGGTCCCGGTCGCGTCCAACACTCTAAGGCTCATCAACCTGGGCTGCCACATGACGCCTGCTATGCTTATTGCACTATTGCCCTGTGTGGCGATGAGACCGGCGACGGCTGTTCCGTGACCCTGCTCATCACTCTCGTGGCCGCTCTCTGCGACGAAGTCCCAGCCGCTCTGGTCATCTATAAAGCCATCGTGGTCATCGTCCTGGCTGTTGGCCTGCTCATTGTCGCTGACCCATTGCTTGTTGCTCAAATCCGGATGAGTCCAATCAATACCGCTATCAATGACGGCGATTACGGTTGAGCCTAGACCCTGTGTCGTGATTAAAGAATTCGCCGATCCCCTGGCTGGGCCTAACAGTCCATTATTTCTATCAGTAAGTGGCCACTGTTTATAAAAACGCTGGTTGCCGGGATCAAAGGTGTCGCTTTTAATGATGTAATTGGCCTCAGCAAACTCAACGACGTTGTTGAGCCGTAAGTCGGCGGCGGCCGTCTCTGCGTTCTGGTCATACAGCAGACCGAGCAGCTCCAGACCTGATCGTCCACGCAACTTCCTGACCCGGCGCATCCCTTTAGATTCGATGAGCGTGTTGATTTCCTGCTCGGATGCCATTGGCTGGAAGCGCACGAGGAGGCCGCTCGAACTCTCGCCGCTGTTCTGTGTAATCGGTTTGACCCGCGTGGTAGTTGGAGCTGTTTTCTTGGGCGAGGAAGCGGCCTCTACTTTGCTGATAATAAAAGGAGTACATAATGAAATGAAAAGGGTATAAGAGAGAAGCAAAGAAAACATCTTGACCGGTAAACCGGAATCAGGGCGAGAGATAAACATGATATGTACCTTTGCTTCAGAGGTTAAGGGTTTGTAGCATGCAGGGACGAGTCTGCATTGTCTTGTCCCTTTGATTGGAGAAATCGTTGACGTGAGGCTGCGAGATAGGAGTCGCACGCAAACGAGCGATGTCGAGTACAGGCAGATTAGTGATGAGAGATAGCGACTGTCAAGAAAATTCTTATGATATAAGCACGGATTTAAAGGAAACCAGCGACCGCCGAAGGCTATCTAGGTTACGCGGATAGAGCCATCATAGAATTTACCGCAGCCGGCGCGGGTTGAGTTGAATGGTAGAATCAACATCGAAGGGTAGGTAAAGGCAGAGAGGCAGGGTCGTACGAAACCCAGGCTTTCATCAACCTTGTGCCCTGCGATGTGGGTTGTGTGGTCGCGTCGGGCGGCGGGTTAATTCGGGCATTAGGTGTTTCGCAGTTCCGGCGCAAAGAACGATGATGACACTATCTGAAATCAGAACCGAGATCGACCGATTAGCTGCACGGATTGATGCATCCGGATATGTTCTTCCCACTTACGGGCGCTCAGAGGACGGCGCACGCCCTCACATTGAAGTTGATGCGCGAGGTTATCACTACGTCGTAGTTGAGCGCGGGCAAGAACTAGAACGCCTCACGACGAGTGACCTGGACAAACTCCTCTTCAATGTCTTCGAGAGCGTGACTTTCAGTCTCGCGTCCAAATACGAGCTCGCACATCGTATTGAGCATCAAGACTGCCGAAGAATTCTTTTCCGGCGGCAGATTGAGTTGCTTTCGATGCTTTCTCCTCATTGGGGCGAACGCCAGGCGCGGAGCCACGAACAGACACTCCGACAGCATCCTTTTGATGACCATGCCAGTATTCGGGCCAGCTTGACAAAAGAGTACAGAGATCAAGGATACTCGCCCGAAGTCGCTTGGAGTATGGCCTGCGAGCTGTATCCGTTACAGCATAACTGATGCTTTATATGTTTCACTCAAACGCACGGCCAACGACTCATTGAACCCGACCGCAGTTAGCATCCCTCTTGGTGCCGCGAATGGCTGCCACCCGTGCTTGATCTTTTGAGAAACTTTCATGCATGTTTCACTGGCCAACAGTCAAATTTAAGGGAACGCTAGGAAATACGGCCCTTCGCGTAACTTTGTTGAATTAGTCACAAAAAAGCGTTGACAGTTTTGAGAAGAAGTGTATAATGGCCCGCGTTGAGGATGGGCTGATCGCCAAACGTCAGCATGTCGCAAGACGAGCCATCCGAGGCCCGAACTTCGATAATGCCCGCCCGTGCCAGCTCGGAAGCCGAACCCGCCCCCCGGATTCGCTCCTCCTGAGCTGGCACAGCCATTTCTACAGAAGATTCTTCTAATTCAGCACGCTCGAGCGCTCGCGCACCTCTAGGGGCCGTCCTCGCTCATGCCCGTTTTATTAGGCATTCCGGCTAAGAGGCTTCAGGTATCTTTTTCAGAGACTTGGTGATCGGTTTGTTGAGAACTTTCTGCTCCTTACCGACGACATTTCCGATAGCGATGGGTTTGGCAAAGGCCAGGACTTCGCCCGTGTGAGCATCGACTATGCCGATGGTGATGAATACGTAAGGGAATGCAAAGCTAAGCGGATTCAATATCGAAAAGACCTGCTTGCCCTTGGTCAGCTTCGTGCCCTGACCTCGAATGAAGATTATAGCGTCCGCGCTCTTGTCCACGTTGAGGCTCAGAACCTCGTCTCCAAGCGAGAACCGCCCCTTCTTCACATCTTTCGGCTTACTTACCATCTTGGGCAACAAGGCATCGTAGCGTCCCTGTATATCCGCCAGGACGTATCTTTGGTCAGCGCCGCTTTCACCAGTCTCCGTGGTGAA
>DASQYE010000234.1:0-8175 GCA_035639355.1 Pyrinomonadaceae bacterium | reverse complement strand
CGCGGCATGGCCGTCGGTGACTTCGACAACGACGGCGACGCGGACGTGCTCGTCTCTAATAACGGCGAAGCGCCGCTGTTGTTGCGCAACGATGGCGGCAACCGTCAGAACTGGCTCGGCCTGCAACTGGTCGCAACCCGTAGTAACGCGGCAGCCATCGGGGCGATCATCTCCTGGAAAGCGGGTGGAGTGAAAAGGAGTCGGCTGAAGACTAGCGGCGGAAGCTACCTGGCATCGCACGACCCGCGCGAGGTGCTCGGTATAGGCCCTGTGTCCAAGATTGATAGCGTTGAGATTCGCTGGCCGAGCGGAAAAGTAGACAGGCTCACTAATTTACCCGTGAACACATATATCAAAGTGGTAGAAGGGGAAGGTCTGTCTAAGAGCGGAAAATCGCCGGTTAAGTAACGCGGGCCCAAAGCGCAACGACCGGCGTTGTGGCATGAAGTATGGAAGACCCTGTCCCTTGCCGCGAGCCCCAGTTGACGGGGGCCCCGAAGGAAAGTCTTCTTACCTTCGGGCAGGTAAGAAGACTTATTTGGGTTACTGTTTGAGCCTTTCAGCAGTTTTCTTTATTGCGCCGCTTATCTCTATGATGCTTAGAAGATCACGACCGGCTCTGGCCGATTGCTGGACATCGACCGTGCCGGGAGTTTTAAGAATAGGATTTTCGGTAAAGCTGAAGATAAGGTTACAGAGCTTGACGAGCGCGCCCTTTATTTCGTCATTATTAAGCTCGGCCTGATTCTTCTGCTCCTTTCCCTTCTCATCCGGAATGGGTTGCATTAGAAATTCTTTCAGCCTGACGGTACGCTTGTTTATCTCTCCGCTCTGTTCGGCTACGCGCTTATAGTCCAGCGGCTTGTTGGCTAAAAGATAATCTATCATCTCATTACGAATGATCTGTATGCGCTTGAAGTCCTGCTTCACCTGATCGATGGAGGCTCTGAGGCGCTGTTGATTGACCCCGGTCACAGCCGCTCCCAATCCCCCGGCGTTCCGAAGCTGCATCTCGCGGTTCTGCCTCTCGCGCTCCTCAAGCCTTACGTCCGGCACGCTGGTTCCGGGCGTAGGCTGCTGGGCCAAAACCGAGCTTGCCATAAGGACTAAAGAAAAAACAGTGACGACCAGACAGCTAATGATATTGCCAATAAACTGAGACGGACGACTCGTCATAGCTAAGCTCCTTTCTCCATCCGGTCTCCAAATTTTATCCCATCTTTTCAGAGAAGCATAGGCCGTTTAACCCACGCTTACATGAAGGGCATCCGCAACCCGGCGAACCACGGTTTTGAACGGAGAGGCTGAGAGTATGCCTTCTGGGAATACCTTTGACGCTGCCGGATACTTCGATTCGGATTCTTAAAATGAAGCCTGGGAATTATCTCCGCGAATATCGTCTGGCGATTGTCATGGGCTTACTATGTAATTGGTCGAAGCGGCCGGACGAGCGATGGCGAGCGCGCCGTAGACTCCGCTCTCGCCCGCGAGCGCGGCTTGAAGAATCTCAACCCTCTCGGCCGGGAGCATAGAGACGCGTCGCTGTATCAGCGGGCGCAGCGGCCCTAAAAGCTGTTCGCCCGAAGCCGCCACGCCACCGCCGAGGATGACTGCCTCGGGCGCTAGAATCGTGATTACATTGCCTATGCCGATCGAGAGAAAGTGAATCATCTCGTCCCAGATGCCGCAAGCCAGCGGGTCGCCCTTTTGCGCGGCCGCCGCGATCGTTTGGGCCGTGATCTCATCAGGATGATCCAGCATTCGCGCGATGATGCTCGGCGCGCCCTTCGCCATCAGCTCGCGGGCACGCCTTGCCATGGCCGTCCCGGAGCAAACGGCGTCGAGACACCCGCGCAGGCCACAGCCGCACAGCGGGCCTTCCGGCAGCACTATCGTATGCCCCACTTCGCCCGCGCCGTTGCCGACCCCATGAAGGAGCTCACCGTTGATGATGATGCCGCCGCCAATGCCCGTCGAGATGGTGATATAGAAAATGTCTCTAAAGCCGCGACCGGCTCCATAGACATACTCGCCCAGGGCCGCCAGCTTGGCGTCATTTTCGATCAACGTAGGGACTCTCAAGCGTTCTTCGATCAAGCGGGCGACGGGAAACTCGTGCCAGCCGGGCAGGTGTATGGAGCGCAGGGGAGCGCCGCGATCTTTATCGATCGAGCCGGGGCAGCTAAGGCCTACGGCCATAAGCCTTACCTGCGCCTCGGCGCACATCTCACTGGTGGCCGACACGATGTTGTCTAGAATAGTCTCCGGCCCGCGCTCTACGCGCGTGGGAAATTGACGGCTTGCCATTCTCTCGCCCTGGATCGTTTCGAGCGCGATGGCGATCTTCGTCCCGCCGATATCTATTCCTGCAACGGCTTCGTTCATTTATACAGCCCTGCCGCTCCCCTCGGTCTGAATTTGAGGGCGAATGATTCGAGGAGCTTTAAAGTCCGTGCGCCGACTCTCTCCTTCTCGTGCCAGGCTTGCGACCGACAGCTCATCTACGAATCGCTCTTTGTCTGCGCGGCTGTTCCTGCTGTCCCGCTTGCAGCGTGAACCTGTCCGTGAGATTGCCGACCATCACGTCGAAGTCGCCGGGCTCGACCGTAGGCTTATTGTCCGCTCCTATGAAAGAGAGGTCGTCGCGCCGAAGGGTGAAGGTGAGGTTGCGGCTCTGTCCCGGCTCAAGGTAAATCTTAGCGAAGCGTTTGACGCGCTTGCCGGGCGGGGCCAGCGAGGCGACCACGTCGCGCACGTATAAGATGACAGCTTCCTTGCCGGCCTGCCGCCCGCTGTTCGTAACCGTCACGCTCACGCTCACAGTGCCGCCTGCGGGCATCGTCTTCTGACTCAGACGCAGGTTGCTATAGGCGAACGTCGTGTAGCTCAACCCATGACCGAATGCAAACTGTGGATTGAACGCCATATTGCCGAAGCTGGTCTCCTCGGTCTCGAACAACTTATGGTCGTAGGTCACCAGGCCGTTCGGCGTGCGCGGATAGGTGAAGGGAAGTTTGCCGGACGGGTTGTAATCGCCAAAGAGCACGTCGGCGACGGCCGTGCCGCCCTCATTGCCCGGATTGTAGGCCATCAGGATAGCTTGCGCTTTATCGGCGATGCGGTTGATGATGCGCGGGCGGCCTTCCACGAGCACGAGCACGACCGGCTTACCCGTGGCCTGGATGGCTTCGGCCAGTCTCAATTGTACTTCGCTCAGACTGAGGTCTGTGATATTGCCGGGCGTTTCCGTATACGAGCCCTCGCCCAGACATAGCACGACCACGTCCGATTCACGCGCGGCCCGAGCGGCCGCCGGGATGTCAACCTCCTCGTCAACGTCCGTGGGCGTACTGTTTGCGGGCGAGCCTGCCGGTCTGGTGATCTTCGTGCCGGGCACATACGTCACATTCCGTCCGACTTTGCCCTCGATGGCCTGAAGAATGGTCGGGCGGTCTTTCGGATAAAGAGACTCTTCCGAGCCCTGCCAGACATACGTCCAGCCGTTGTTGAGCGAGATGAGCGAGTGCGCGGTCGGGCCGGTGACGAGCACTTTGCGATCCTTCGAGAGCGGAAGCAGCGCGTTCGTGTTCTTCAAGAGCGTCATGGATTCGCGCGCCGCTTGCAGGCTCACGTCCCTGGACGCGTTCGTTCTCAGGTTCGATTTCAAAGACGCGTCCGGCATCGGATTCTCAAAGAGTCCCAGCTCGAACTTGACTCGCAGGATTCTGCGGACGGCCTCGTTGATGCGCGTCATGGGGACTTTGCCCTCTTTGACGAGCGCAACAAGGAGGTCGGCGAAACTGTAATCGCTCGGGACCATGCTCATGTCTATGCCCGCCATGACGGCCATGCGCGTCGCTTCCTTTTCGTCGGCGGCCACCTTCCATTGCGTGACGAGCTTCTTTATGTCCTCCCAATCGGAAACAGCAAAGCCCTGAAAGCCCAGCTCGCCGCGTAAAATGTCCGTCAGTATCTGTCGGTTGACGTGGCCCGGTACGCCGTTGATCTCGGCCGAGTTAATCATCACGGTGCGAGCCCCGGCACGCACGGCTGCGGCAAACGTCGGCAGGAAATATTCGCGCAGGTAATTCTCAGGAATCAGGGCGGTCGTGCGGTCTCTTCCGTTCAGAGGGAAGCTGTAGCCCATGTAGTGCTTCAAGCTGGAGGCGACGCGGGTCGAAGACGAAACGTCGTCGCCTTCGAGCCCGCGCACGAACGCCACTCCCATGACCTTCGCCAGGTACGGGTCTTCGCCGAACGTCTCCCAGAAGCGGGGCCACAGGGGCTGCCGTCCAATGTCCAGTACGGGCGAGAAAGACCAGGGGATTCCGGCGGCGCGAGTTTCGGCCCCTGTAATCTCCGCCGCGCGCTGCATCAAGGCGGGATTCCAGGTCGCGGCCATGCCTATCTCCTGCGGAAAGAGCGTAGAGCCCTGCACATAGTTTGCGCCGTGAATCGAGTCTATGCCGTAGATGACGGGAATTCGCAGGCGCGTCCGCTGGCTGGCCTCCTGAATCCGGCGGATGATCTCGTGCCACCTGTCAATCGTCAGTGCCTGATCCTGTACGTTCAAGATAGAGCCGACGCCATATTGCACCACGGCCTTTTCCAGCTTCGCAGGGTCGATCTGAATATCCTGGTCTCGGCCCGTCGTGACCATACCGATCTGCAACTGCGTCATCTGCCCGACTTTTTCTTCCAGCGTCATGCGCGACAGAAGCGCCTCTATGCGCCTGGTGTTGTCGCGCGCAGGAGGCCGCACACGCGAGGCCCCCTGAAAGAAAACATCGCTGTCGTCGATGTCGGAAGTCACAGGCCCTCTGGCGTCAAGGGTCGCCGCCGAAGTTTGTTGTAGTTGTAGACAAAAGTGCTGGATACACAGGATGGTTGCCAGTGCAAGAGCTATTGTTCTCATGGCCGTCGGCTTGTCCTTAAAGGAAGAATCTCGATAGAAGGAGCTTGGTAGCGCCCATTCTCTTTTATCCTGCCTTTTTGTTCAAGCATTATTTTCGGCCGCAGGCGCATAAAATAAGCGGCAAATCCCTGGGCCTGAGGATTTGCCGCTCCGGCCGCATTTGCCGGAAGGGAGAGCGGACGCGCGCGCGCTCTCTCTCTCTGTTAATGACTTGCGGCGAGGACTGACGAACGGGTAGCATCTTCACCATGAAGGCATTAGGCTGTAGAGCCTTGAGGAACGAACTTCCGAGCCCGTCCGCTCGTATTTCTGCTCATAACCACAGGCGAGGGTTAGAATCTTATGTGTTGCCCACAATGCGGAACCGAATCTCAATCGAGCCAGCATTTCTGCCGTTTATGCGGCGCTAACTTGAAGGTCATAGGCAAGGCCGTTGCGCTCAGCGAGGCCATCGCGCGCAGCGATCGCGGCCCGCTGCCGAAGCTTAAAGAGATTATGGAGAGCGCCAAGATCAAACAGGCGACCGAAGATGTCACGCGCACGCTCGACCAAATGAGCAAGGACATTTCGCAGGGTCTCACCAGAAGGGAAGACACGCATCCCTTCTGGCTGCATTTCAAGGACAAGAGAACGCCTGAGCGGCGGCGCGAAGATCATATCGCCAAGGGAGCGGTCTCGCTCTTCTCCGGCATCGGACTGATGGTCTTTCTCTATTACCTGTCGGCGTCTCTGGTTCTGAAGATCCCGCCCGACGCGCTGTCTCAACTCCCGTTTGAAATCGACCCGCTGCTCAAAATCATATGGCTTGTCGGATTGATACCGGCGCTGGCTGGATTAGGGCACATCATCGCCGGGCTGACGATCAAGGGCACGCGAGCGGAAAGCCTGGGGGCGGCCGAGCACTCTCAGCCGTCGATCGAAGATGGCCGACGATCACAGCCGTCGCTCGTCTATGGCTCCAATCCTACGCAGTCGCCGATGAGTATTGTCGAGAACACGACGGCAACGCTCGACCAAAAGACCCCCGTGAGCGGCAAGCGATAATCATCCCAAACCGGGAGCCCGCTTCAAGCCCAGGCTTCGAGGCGCAGCGCCTATGGGCTTTCGCCCGTCTGAGACGGATGGACGAGGTCTTGCAGGCGCTGCTGTGGTTTGCCCGCGAAGGTTTGTTGTAGTCGTGGACAAAAGGTGTGGCGCGCATTATTATTGCCACCGCAAAGATTCTTATGGCCGCACGCGGCCGCAATCAGAACGTTTCAATTGATCTCTTCACCGGCCGAGCGCAGCCGGGACTCGCCGTTTCTTGTTGGCGCTGGGCTCCGGGCAAATCTACTAAAAGGAGATTTCACAAGACATGCGAACCGCGAAGGCTTTGATAGCTCTTTTGTCCTTGACGTTGTTAATGGTGGCGGGAGGCTGCGTCAGAGACGCGCCGGAACAGGGCGGCGGCGGCAATAGTAGCGGCGCGCGTAACACGGGCGGGCCGATCAAGATCGGCTTTTCAATGGATACGCTCAAAGAGGAGCGCTGGCAGCGCGATAAGGAGCTGGTCGAGGCCAAGGCGAAAGAGATGGGCGTGCAGGTCATCGTTCAGGTCGCCAACGGCGATGACAAGCTACAGATAGAGCAGGCCGAGAACCTGCTGACGCAGGGCGTCAACGTTCTTCTGGTTGCGCCGCACAACGGCGAGATCGCCGCCTCGATCGTCGAGGCCGCCAAGCGTCAGAACGTCCCCGTAATCAGTTATGACCGCTTGATACGCAACAGCGACGTTGATTTGTATGTCTCGCACCAGGTCGTTAAGATCGGAGAGATGCAGGCGAAATATTGCCTTGACCATGCGCCCAGGGGCAACTACGTCATCATCGGCGGCTCGCCCACGGACAACAACGCCGTGCTGCTGCACCAGGGCCAGATGAATATCCTGAAGCCGGCCGTAGATCGTGGCGACATAAAGATCATCGCCGACCAGTACGCAAAGGAATGGAAGGCCAGCGAAGCCCTCAACATCACCGAGAACGCGCTCACCCAGACGAAGAACGACATCGTGGCCGTAGTCTGCTCGAACGACGGCACGGCGGGCGGCGCTATACAGGCGCTGGAAGAGCAGAAGCTCACAGGAAAGGTGGTCGTCTCGGGCCAGGACGCAGAACTGGCCGCCTGCCAGCGCATTGTGCAGGGCCAGCAGTCCATGACCGTCTACAAGCCTATCAAGCCGCTCGCGGACACCGCTGTCGAGTCGGCCGTCAAGCTCGCGCGCCGCGAGCCCGTCCAATCAACCGACAAGATCAACAACGGGACGAAAGACGTACCGGCGATCCTCCTGGAGCCGTTGGCCGTTGACAAGAGCAACATCAACGAGACGATCATTAAGGAGGGATACCACAAGTTAGAGGCCGTGTATCAGAACGTTCCCAGAGACCAGTGGCCCAAGACCACTGCGAGCGACGAGCAAAAGATGAACAGCGACCGAAAGGCGGTGGCGCGCGCTCGTCATAACTTTGCCGGTAAGTTTGCTCTGGCCTTGCCTTTTGCCCTGTTAATGTTCCTCTTCGTCTTGAGAAGGCGAGATGAATAGCGGCGTAAGCGCGCAAATCCTGTGTTCTCAAAACTGAACTGAACGAGGTCGTGTTATGAGCCCACAAGCAGACGAACCCATCACTGAACGTCCGCCGGTCGTAGCCGATACCGAGCCGCAAAAAAGTCTCGGCGGGTTCAAGATTCCGACCGCCGCCCTGCGCGCCTACACGATGGTCTTCGCTCTCATCGTCATCTGGCTGCTGTTCACGTGGGCGACGGACGGGATTTTTCTTGAGGCGCGTAATTTTTCTAATCTGATGCGCCAGACGGCCGTCACGGGCGTGCTCGCCGTAGGGATGCTGATGGTCATCGTCACAGGGCAGATAGACCTCTCAGTCGGCGCTATCGTCGGGCTGGCGGGCGGAGTCTCTGTCATGGTGCTGACGTGGCTTGGGTGGGGGTTCGTGCCCGCGCTCGCCGCCGCACTGGTTGTCGGGGTGGTCATCGGCGCGGTGCAGGGCGCGCTGGTCGCTTATGCGAACATCCCTGCCTTCATCGTCACGCTGGGCGGCCTGCTCGTCTGGCGCGGCGTCATCAAGGGCTTGAGCGAGGGCAACACGATTCCGATAGGGCTCAAAGCCTACAAGGATGTCGGTCAAAGTTACGTCGCGCCGGCCGTAGGGATCGCTGTCGCCGTGCTGGCCGTAGCCGCCATCGTATGGATCAACATCAGGCGGATA
>DASQYE010000233.1:0-4560 GCA_035639355.1 Pyrinomonadaceae bacterium | reverse complement strand
GTCCCTTAAAGTGACGCCGCGCCGCGCGCCTGTTAAAAGCGTAGAGACCCGCGCCGCCCGCGCCTATGGCCGCGCCCTTCTTCCCGCCTATGAGCGCGCCTACGCCTGCGCCGCCGGCGATGATGGCCGCCGTGCGGGCCTTGCGCCCGAAGCGCGAGCGCCTGCGCCGATCCTGCGCCGAAGCCAGCGGGGCAAGCGTCGCCACGAAAACGACCAGGCATAAAAGCAACAGAGCTATTCTCTTCATAAGTCTATCTCCTCGGAATGTTATACGGGCGGGGCATACCCGACCGACGGGAGAGAATCTTTCACCTACGCCCGGCATTTTCAGCAAATCGTATTCCGCGCCTCACACAGGGAGCGAGACGGCCCGAATCATTGCCGTTTCCCTTGAAAATGGGCGGTTCGCGCCTGATTGTGACGGAAAGATTGCGACCGCCCGGCGTATGCATTTGATGCTGACGCCAAGGCGGCTGCGTCCTCGCAGCGTGAGGTTATAAGACAGATTTGAAGCCTTTGGAGCGAGCCCGCGCGCCTCAGGTTTGACCTAGCAATGCGCGCTCTCGCATAATCCGCTCTATGACGACCGCGATCATTCATCATAAGGTCTTCAAAGAGCACGACACGGGCGAGCATCATCCGGAGCAGCCGGCGCGCTACACGGTCGTGATGGATGCCCTGCGCGGCGATGGGGCGCTGTGGCCGAGGCTTTCGGAGATCGAAGCCATGCCCGCGCCTCGCGGCGATGTGCAGGCGTGCCATACGCCGCAGCACTACAGGACGGTCGAGCGCGCCGTGAGCGAAGGCATTGCACACCTGGACGCGGATACGGTCGTCTCCATGCGCTCGATGGACGCGGCGCTCAGGGGCGCGGGCGCGGCGTGTCGCGCCGTTGACGCTCTTATGCGCGGCGAGGCCGAGAACGCCTTCGTCCCAGTGCGTCCGCCCGGACACCACGCTACGGGTGAGCGCGCTATGGGCTTCTGTCTCTTCAATAACGTCGCCATCGCCGCGCGCTACGCGCAAGCTCGCTACCGTGAGATAGAGCGCGTCGCCGTCGTCGATTGGGACGTTCATCATGGCAACGGCACGCAGGGAATCTTTTACGACGACCCTTCCGTCTTCTTCTTCTCCATGCACCAGTATCCCTGGTATCCGGGCACGGGAGCGCGCGGCGAGACGGGAATCGGGCGCGGGCGCAACTATACTTTGAACGTACCCGTGCGCGCGCAGACTTCGCGCATAGAGCAGCGACGAATGTTCGACGCGGCGCTCGAAGAGATAGGCGCTAAGTTTCGCCCCGACCTTATTATCATCTCGGCGGGCTTCGACGCGCACGAGAGCGACCCGCTCGGCCAGCTAAAGCTAGAGGATGAGGATTTCGTACTGATGACGGGGGCCGTGAAACAATGGGCAGGGGAAACGTGCGCCGGTCGCATCGTCTCGTGCATGGAAGGCGGCTATAACCTGGCGACGCTGGGACAAACCGTTCGCTCTCACGTCCGTGCTCTCGCGGATGAGTAAAGTGGCGGCTAACGGTGAGCAGTTCTTTTGTTTTATATGCTTACTGTTTACCGCTTGCGGCTCATTAATTATTTCTGTACAGCAGCGCCACGTGTGCGGTAAACTCGCTGGCGCTCAAAGGTTTCCGTAACGCCAGAGGCATCTCGGTGAGAAGCCTTTTGAGCGAAGAGAGAAAGGGGGGTTATCACAGGCTGCCGCTTCTGAGCGCCGCGCTTCTTTATAGCGGCGTCCGGCGTGGCGCAGCCGTTGAAATCAGGAGCGCCGGGCGCTCCTAAGGAAAAGCGTAGCGCAGAACTCCAAAACGGAAGTCTTGCTCTACGCGGGAGAAAACAGCGATGCCAGATGTCGAGATTACCTGTGCCGAATGCGGTACGGCCTTCCCCTTCACCGAACGAGAGCAAGAGTATTATAGCGAGCGAAACCTGAGCCAGCCGAAGCGCTGCAAAGCGTGCCGCGACTCGCGCCGCGCCAGTTTCGGCGGGCCGGGGCGCGGGGCCGGGGGTGGCGGCGAGCGCCAACGCTTCGAGATCACCTGCGACCAGTGCGGCAAAACGGACTCCGTGCCCTTCAAGCCCTCTAGCGGACGGCCCGTTTTGTGCGGCGAGTGCTTCAGCGCCAGCCGCGCCCAGTGAGAATTTACTGCGAGCAAAAGAAGAATTTACTGCGAACAAAAGTAGGGCAGCTTCCGTATAGTCGAAAGCTGCAAATTCCTTTGGTGCGAGTTCGAGTCTCTTCGGTTGAGACGAAAACCGTAGGCCCGGACGGCTCGTCGGCGCAGAAGATTTTTTCATCTCTTACATTGGTCGCTGCCTGACGGAGCGCGATTTCAAAAGTCACGCTCCATCAAAACAGCTTCGGATAGACGTATCGTAATGACCTACGAAACTGTTCAATTGGAGATGCGAGGGGCGGTCGCCTCCATCACGCTCAATCGCCCGGCGGCGCTCAATGCGCTGACGGTCGAGTTGGGCCGTGAGTTCAGCAGTGCCGTGGGTGAAGCGCGCGAGAGCGGGGCGCGAGCAGTAGTGTTGACGGGCGCGGGGCGCGCCTTCTGCGCAGGCGGCGACCTGCGCGAGATGCGGCATATGGCCGAAAAAGAGGGCCGCATAGAGGCTTTCTTCGACGAGCCGCTGCGGCTTCTGCATGACTGCGTGATGCTCATCAGACAAACGCCGCTGCCCTTTATCGCCGCCGTTAACGGCCCGGCTTCGGGGGCCGGGTGCAATCTGGCTCTCGCCTGCGACCTGGTGCTTGCGGCAGAGAGCGCCCGCTTCAACCAGGCGTTCATAGGCGTCGGCCTGACGCCGGATTGCGGCGGCACATTCATCCTGCCGCGACTGGTCGGGCTAAAGCTCGCGGCCGAGCTGTTGATGACGGGCGACGTGGTGGATGCGCGCCGCGCCGCCGAGATCGGGATGATTAACAGGGTCGTCGCCGATGACGAGTTGATGAGCGAGGCGTACAAGCTGGCCGAGCGACTCGCCGGTGGGCCAACGGTCGCGATGGGCCGCATCAAGCGACTGTTGGAGCAAAGCGCGACGAACGATTACGGCGCGCAGCTGGATGAAGAGCACAGGGTGCAGCTTCAGTCAGCGCAAACAGCGGATTTCAAAGAAGGCGTCGCAGCCTTTCTGGAGAAACGGCCACCCGGTTTCAAGGGAGGCTAAAAGGTTTCCCAAACGGTCACTGAGAGAAAGGGCTGCGAGCCGCCAGGAGTTCAATCCGGCGGCTCTTTTCATTGGATGAGGCCGGAGGAAGGGTCGGTCAGGAATAGGCAGGGCTGCACGCGGCCCCTGGGCCTTTTGTTTCGGCCATCTCCTTCGACCGGTCGAGGTAAGAGTTATGGCTTCATTAACCTACATGCAACTGCTCGGCGGCAATCGCTCGTTCAGGCGATTGTGGACGGGACAGATCGTTTCGGAGCTTGGCAGCTGGTTCGACTTCATAGCCGTGCTCGGACTGGTGCGAACCGTTTCAATGGGCGCGCCTGAGGCAACCGCCACGCTCGTCTTCATGCGGCTCGCGCCGTTTGCGCTCTTTGCGCCGCTGGCCGGGGCGCTCGTCGATCGCTGGTCGCGCCGCACGGTGATGATCGTCTCGGATGTCGTGCGAGCAATCGTCGTGCTCGGATTCCTGCTGGTCAGGGGGCCGGAAGACCTCTGGATCGCTTACAGTTGCACGATCATATCCTCGCTGATGGGGGCGCTCTTCGAGGGCGCAAAGAACGCGGCCGTGCCGAACCTGGCCGGAGATAGCGGGCTGCTGGCGGCAAACGCGCTGATGTTCTCGTCACGTTTTCTGCTGATGTCGGCCGGCGCGGCGCTCGGCGGCTACACGGCGGCGCGCTTCGGTTACACGGCGGCCTTCGTCGTCGATTCGCTCTCCTTTCTCGTCTCGGCCTATTCCATCTGGCTCATACCTGAGCGCGAGATGAGCCGGGAGAAAAACGGTCTTGCGACGGGGGAGCGGGCCGAGCAGCCGAAGGGACGCCTGAGAGTTTTCGCGGACGTGCGCGAGGGCTGGACTTACATCGTGCGGCACAGGCTGGTGTTCGCCATAATCGGCATCAACATTCTGTGGGCGACCGGCGGCGGGGCGTGCAATCTTGTCTATGAGCGGCTGGGGGCTGTGGTCTTCGGCGGGCCCGGAGGCGCGCGCGGCGACGCCAACGTGGCCGTCGTCTATACGGTCGTCGGCGCTGGGCTATTCATAGGGATGATGTTCGCGCGACGAGTCGGCGTGCACGTCGAGCTGCATAAGTTGACCGCGCCTTTCATGGGATGGATGCTCATCGCGCACGGCCTGTTCTTCGCGCTCGCCGGGCTGATGCCGACGCTCTGGCTGGCGGTATTGATGATCTTCATCTCGCGCCTGCTGGTCGCCGTAGAGTTCGCCGTGCAGGAGACTCTAATGATGCGTATGTTGCCGGACGGCTTGCGCGGGCGCGTCTCCACGACCGATCGCGCGGCGGAGATAATGGTGATGAGCATCTCGCTGATGGGGGCGGGGTGGTCGCTGCGCGCGATCTCTCCGCGA
>DASQYE010000232.1:0-2069 GCA_035639355.1 Pyrinomonadaceae bacterium | reverse complement strand
GCCAAGCGCTGGCTCGTCGCCAAGACGTGCGCCGACCGCTCCTACGGAGCGAGACCCTTGAGACGCGCCCTGCAAAAGCACGTCGAAGACCCGCTCTCCGAAGCCCTCATTCAGGGCCACCTGGGCGAGGCGACGCTGATCGAAGTTTTCCTGGACGGAAATGAGCTGAATTACCGCCCGGCGGGTGTCGAAGAACCGGGCGACGCGCTCTTGATTCACTGAAGGTAAAAGGCCGAATTCTCAAGCCGGAATGTCCAAAGTCGAAGCCAGAGATAGCTGACTTTGGACATTTGACTTTGGACTTTGGACTTGTTTTGCCTGTATAATGCGCAACTTTGCTGGACGAATAGCTGGCAGGCGGCGCGTGCGCGCCGCGCGCCCTAACTCGAAAGGGTTGCCGGTCAATTCGTCGAAGCGGACACGCGCACCCCGGACGCGGCCGAGCTTTTTTCTTTTTTGCATTTATCTTTTCGATACGCTTCCTGAAGTCTATCAAGTACCTCTGAGGGAAATAGCATTTATGCACCTTCTTCGTGCCCCCTTGCTTTTTTTTCTGAGCGCCATCATCGCGGTCACGGCCCTGCCTTTGACCCCGCCGAGCGTTCACGCCCGGCAGCAGCAGCAGCAACGCCTCGTCGAATCCGTGGACATAGAGGGCAACCGCCGCCTGCGGGACGAAGATATTCTCTACTACGTGCAGACGCGCCCCGGCGACGCTTTCAATCCCTCGCAGGTCGAGCGAGACTTTCAGGCCATCCTCGCGCTGGGGTTTTTCGAAAAGTCCGCGTCGAGCGTCTCCACTGTGGAAGGTGAGCGCGGCGGCATCCGCGTCATTTTCACAGTCCGTGAGCTTCCGATTATCCGCGATATACAGTTCGAGGGCTTGAAGAGCGTGCCCGAATCCGACGTGCTCAAGGCTTTCCGAGAGCAGCGCATAGGCATCAGCAAGGAGGCCATCTACGACCCCGTAAAGGCGCGAAACGCCGTCCGCGTGCTCAAGGAGCTGCTTGCCGAGAAGGGCCACCCGAACGCGACCATAGAGACGCGCGAGGACGAAGTCTCGCTCACGTCCACGGCCATCACCTTCGTCATCAACGAGGGCGACCGCGTGCGCGTCGTCGAGATACAGTTCGAGGGCAATCAGGCTTTCAGCGACGGCAGCCTTCGCTCGCAGATGAAGTACGTGCGAGAGGCCGGGCTGATCTCGCGCTTCAAGGGCACGGACATTCTTGATCGCCGCAAGCTGGACGAAGACCTGCGGCGCGTCTCCTTCTACATGCGCTCGAAGGGGTATCTGCAAGCGCGCACGGGCGAGCCCATCATAGAGGGCCTCGGCCGCCGCACCACAGGCTTCTTCATTCCGCTGCCTTTTCTTTCGTCCACGGACGAGGCGCTGCGCGTCACTATCCCCGTGCTGGAAGGCAAGGTCTATCGCATCGGAGAGCTGAAGGTCGAGGGCAACTCTATCTTCTCCGAACAGGTGATACGCTCGGTCATAGGTCTCAAGCAGGGCGATATCGCCAACGGCGAGCGCATAGGCAAGTCGCTCTTTGAAGACCTCAAAAAGCTTTACGGCTCGCAGGGCTTCATTCAGTACACGGCCGAGCCAGAGCCGACCTTCAAAGACAATCCGTCGAACCCAAACGAAGGGATAGTTGATTTCACGATCTCGATTGACGAGGGCAAGCAATTCTCGCTCCGTCGGCTGGAATTCCTGGGCAACACCTTCACGCGCGATAACGTGCTGCGCCGCGAGGTCATCATCAACGAGGGCGACATCTACAGCCAGGCGGCCTTCGAGTATTCGGTGCTGCGTCTGAACCAGTTGGGCTACTTCGAGCCGATCGATAAAGAGAAGGACGTGGACTTTCGCACCAACGAGGAAGAGGGCCTTGTGGACGTGAACCTGAAAGTCCAGGAGCGCGGTCGCCAGCAAATCTCCTTCAACGGCGGCCTGTCCGGCATCGGCGGCTCGTTCTTCGGCCTTGAGTATTCGACCAACAACCTACTGGGTCGCGGCGAAACGCTCTCGATCAACCTCGCGGCGGGCAACCGCCAGCGATCCTTCC
>DASQYE010000231.1:0-3598 GCA_035639355.1 Pyrinomonadaceae bacterium | reverse complement strand
CGTCGCTGCTGCAAAAGAGGCTCGAAGCGGACGGGTATAAATACGAAGTCGTCAACGCGGGTGTTTCAGGCGATACGTCCGCAGGCGGACTCCGTCGCCTCGACTGGGCTCTCGAAGGGGATGTTCGCTTTCTGATACTGGAACTCGGGGCTAACGATCTGCTGCGCGGGCAGCCCACGAGCGAGATGCAGAAGAACCTCGGTGAGATTATAGAGCGGGCCCAGGCGCGCGGCGTACAGGTGCTGCTCGCGGGGATGTACGCGCCTACAAATGCGGGCGCTGAGTACCAGCGCGAGGTACAGGCGGCTTTTCAAACGCTGGCGCGCGAGCACGAAGTCCCGCTCATCCCCTTTTTCCTGGATCGGGTCGGGGGCGTCGAGTCGTTGAATCAAGCGGACGGCATACATCCGAACGCGGAAGGGACGAAGATCGTCGCCGAAACGGTTTACCAGGCGCTTCGCCCTTTGCTGGATAAGGATAAACGGGCGGGCGCGAAGTGACTCTCCGGCGTCTCTTGGAAAGAGTTTATAGCTCGCCAGGGTTTATAATGACGTGTTTCCGGCGATGCGCCCGTCCGTCTCTTGACGCGCATGATGTGCGCCGATAGACTCACTTGCCTAATTGGAAACCTGAAGGAACCCGTGTGTGATACGCGCCGCGCGATTATTCCGCATCGATTTTGCCGCACATGTCCATCCGCGAAAAAGCAGTCCCGGTCGAATCCAGCGCCAAAAATGTTTCTGCCGGTCTGCCTGACCCTCTTCCTTTAGCCGTGGCTCTGCCGGACGAGCCCCTTATCAAGGTCAGACCCGTAGGGCCGTGGAATGCGATCGATCTGGGCGAGCTCTGGGCGCATCACGAGCTTTTCTATTTTCTAATCTGGCGTGACCTCAAGGTGCGGTACAGGCAGACGGTGCTGGGCTCGGCTTGGGTCATCTTGCAGCCGCTTTTGATGACGCTGGTTTTCACGGTCTTTCTGGGAAAGCTTGTGAGAGTTCCTTCGGACGGCGTGCCCTATTCCGTTTTCGCTTACGCGGGGCTGCTGCCGTGGACGTTTCTCACCAATGCCGTCCTGAGCAGCAGCCACAGCCTGGTCGGCAGCGCTCCCTTGATTACCAAAGTCTACTTCCCGCGCCTGCTCGTTCCGGGCGCTTCCGTCATGGTGCGACTGGTGGACTTTCTGGTCGCATCGATCATCCTCCTGGCGATGCTCGTTTACTATGGTTACACGCCTGGGTGGAGGCTGCTGATATTCCCTGCGCTCGCGTTGGAGCTGACGCTCGTGGCGCTCGGCCTCGGTCTATGGTCGGCGGCCCTGAACGTCAAGTATCGCGACATAGGAACGCTGCTGCCCGTCATGCTTCAACTCTGGATGTTCATCTCGCCGATCGTTTACCCTTCGAGCATAGTGCCCGCGAAGTGGCGTTTCCTGTACGCGCTCAATCCGCTGGTGGGAATCATAGACGGGATGCGCGCGTCTCTCTTCAACTCGCCGTTGGATTGGAGCAGCGCGGGCATGTCCGTGGTCGTCACGCTGTTGCTCGTCGTCTACTCGGTTTACTCTTTCCGGCGGGCTGAAGAAAGCTTCGCCGATGTGGTTTAAAGATGGAGCGTGTGAGCGATAAAGCATGAGGCCGGTGATTAAAGTCGAGGAGTTGAGCAAGCTCTACTATCTCGGCCAGCGCTCTGTTTTTCGTCCGACTTTGCGTGAAGCGCTGGTCGGAACCTTCCGCTCTGGCCTCAAGCGCATCGGTCGCCGCGAAAGGAGCGAAGACAGGGCGTTGTGGGCGCTCAGGGACATTAGCTTCGAGGTCGCGCCCGGAGAAGTGGTAGGCATCATAGGGCGCAACGGCGCGGGCAAAAGCACCCTGCTCAAGATTCTCTCGCGCATCACCAGGCCGACCGCCGGCAAGGCGGACATCTACGGGCGCGTCGGCAGCCTTCTGGATGTCGGGACGGGCTTTCATCCAGACCTTTCCGGGCGCGAGAATGTCTACCTGAACGGAGCCATCCTGGGCATGAGGCGAGAAGAGATTGCGCGCAAGTTTGACGAGATCGTGGCCTTCGCCGAGATGGAAAGGTTTCTGGATACGTCCGTCAAGCATTATTCGTCGGGCATGTACCTGCGCCTGGCTTTCGCCGTCGCGGCGCATCTCGAACCGGAGATTTTGCTGCTGGACGAAGTGCTGGCCGTCGGCGATGCGGCCTTTCAGAAAAAATGTCTGGGGAAGATGCGCGAGGTAAGCCAGGAGGGCCGCACAGTGTTGTTCGTCAGCCATAACATATCTGCCGTTCAGCAGATGTGCGAGCGCGTGCTTCTCATAGACGCGGGCAGGCTGCACGAGGAGTCCACGAGCGATGCGGTCATAGCGCGCTATCTGGGCGACGCCTCTCGGGAGGAGAATGGTGATTTCGACCTGTCGAATCATCCTGCGCGCCTGCCGCTTTGCGCGCCCGTCATCCGTCGCTTGACGCTGTACGGCGAGAATGGTTCTCCGACCATGCGTTTTCACCCCGACGACGTGATGACGGCGGAGCTATTCGTCAGGCCCGACGCCCCGATCAGCGAGCCCAGGATAACCCTCTCCATAGAAGACAGCGCGGGGCGGCGCATTACCACCGCCGCTTCGTATTTTCAGGACAACCGCCTGGCGAACATAGAGACGCCGACCCGCATACGCTGCCGGCTTCCGCCCCTTCGGCTGGGGAGCGGCAGGTATCTATTGAGCGTCAGCATCGCTAATAAATATCAGGGCATGATCGACGGGCTGCACAACGCCGCCTGGTTTGAAGTCGTCTGGCGAAACAACTTCGGGACGGGCGAAGCCTACAGTCCCGCCTACGGCCCCGTTCTGACAACTTCCGTCTGGGAGCGCATTGATTGACCGGGCAAGCTATGAACGCGCTCGGGTCTGCGGGTTTATACGCAGAAGAAAGAGAGAGATCGACGGATGCTAAGGAGAGTATAAATTTTATCCGGCTCGCCTGTGGACGAATAAAGCTATGAAACAAAGCATCGCGCACATTGCTCTGGTAGTGAATGATTATGACGAAGCCATAGACTTCTATACCAATAAATTAAATTTCACTCTTATAGAAGATAGCCCTCAAAGCGAAACGAAGCGATGGGTTTTAGTTGCGCCCCCTGGCTCGGAAGAATGCTGCTTATTGCTGGCCAAAGGGGTCGGCGAAGAACAGAGAAGCCGAATAGGAAATCAGACGGGCGGTCGAGTCTTCTTATTTTTGAAGACCGATGATTTTTGGAGAGATTATAAAAGCATGCAGTCGCAGGGCATCAAATTTGTCAGAGAACCGAAAACCGAGGAATATGGAACGGTCGCAGTCTTTGAAGATTTGTACGGCAATCTCTGGGACTTAATCGAGTTCAAAAAGTAAGGGGGATAAACTGTATTCCCAAAGGGGGCGAGCCGTATTCCGAATACTAGACGTTCAGTACCGGATCGTTTTCTTCATCTCAGCCTTTCCGCCACGACTATGTCCTGAAAGCTCAGGAAATCTTTTCTCCCGCACCACGAGCCATAACGAATCGGCTCTCTCACCTTCAGGCCATACTTCTCATACAAGCCTCGGACGAACA
>DASQYE010000230.1:0-9744 GCA_035639355.1 Pyrinomonadaceae bacterium | reverse complement strand
CCTGAATCCTGATTTGCTTGGTCGCAAACTGGACGGGCGGCTCCGGGCTTGGAATTCTTCTGGACGAAGAGGGTACGTTGCTCATCACTAGCTCCTTTTGGATTGGCGGATCAGGACTTGGAATCCTTTGATACTCGGGTCTGAGCTTCACCATTAGATACTCGGCAAACTCTCTGTAGATTTCAGAAGGCCACGCGGCGTCGGCTTCATCAGAAGCCGGACCGTGCTCTATCGACTGATTGCGGTTTCGCCGCGTCGATAAGGTCTACGTCTATACATATTATGAAGCGGGACGGCGAAACGTTTCATAATGCTAGAGGGAATGATGAAACGGTAGAGCTGGGATTATCCGGCCGCAAACGGATTTCCCTTAAAGCAGCCTTGCCGGGGTAGGCTTACGTATAGAGGGTAAAGAGAATCGACAATGGTAAGACCGTCAACAGACAATCCGAAGCAGCGTGCGCGTACTTTACTCCGCGCTTAGACAAAATGCAATGATTCGGGCCGATCTTCTACGTCGTTACGGCAAGCTCCCATTGCGGTGTCGCCGCCCGCGACCGAATAGTCGCACGCCCATGATTTTTGTGTCCGCGGGCCGTCCGGAAAGCTCTATCAATCAGGGCTCGAAGGGAGAGCTTTTCGGACGGCCCGCGGGAATCAGGCTTTAGGGTTTGAGCACGATCTTGATGCAGTCATCCTCTTTGTTCGTGAAGATGTCATAGCCGTGCGGTGCGTCGTCGAGCTGCATTCGGTGCGTGATGACGAAGGTGGGGTCTATCTCGCCCCGCTCGACTCTTTCCAGCAGCTTGCCCCAGTAACGCTGTACGTGGCACTGCCCTGTCTTCATCGTCAACGAGCGGTTCATGAAAGAGCCCATCGGGAACTTGTCTATCAATCCGCCGTAAACGCCTATCACAGAGACCGTGCCGCCGTTGCGGCAAGCCATGATCGCCTCGCGCAGGGCGATGGGCCTGTCCGTTTCCGCCATCAACGCCTGCTTGGCGCGATCGTAGGCGTAGACCAGCCCGTGCCCGCCGAACGCCTCCATACCGACGGCGTCAATACAGGCGTCAGGCCCGCGCCCGCCCGTCATCTCCATCAGCGCTTCGTAGGTGTCCTGCTCCTCGAAATTGATAGTCTCGGCCTTCGCGCCGCTTCGCGCCATCTCAAGGCGCTCCGGGTAGCGGTCGATGCCTATGACGCGCTCGGCCCCGAGTAGATATGCGCTCGCCATTGCGAACTGCCCTACGGGCCCGCAACCCCAGACGGCGACCGTGTCGCCCGCCTTGATGTCGCACATCTCGGCTCCCATGTAGCCGGTCGGGAAGATGTCCGACAGGAATAATACCTGCTCGTCGGTCAAGCCCTCCGGCACTTTGAGCGTGCCGACATCTGCGAAAGGCACGCGCGCGTACTCGGCCTGCCCGCCGGCGAACCCGCCCGTCAGGTGCGAGTAGCCGTAGATGCCGCAGGGGCTGTGCCCGAACATCTTCTCGGCCATCCATGCGTTCGGGTTAGAGTTCTCGCACAGGGTGTACATCTCCTGCTGGCAGAAGAAGCAGTTGCCGCAAGAGATGGGGAAGGAGACGACGACGCGGTCGCCCACCTTCCGGTTCTTCACGTCCGGGCCGACTTCCACCAACTCGCCCATAAACTCGTGGCCTAGAATGTCGCCCTTCTCCATCGTCGGCATGAAGCCGTTATAAAGATGCAGGTCGGAGCCGCAGATGGCGGTCGAAGTGATTTTGACGATCGCGTCACGCCTATTTAAGATCTTCGGGTCGGGAACAGTCTCGACCCTCACGTCCTTTTTACCGTACCAACAATTTGCTCTCATTCGCGTTTCCCCTTTGAAGAATTGACCAGTGTTCACAATTCGCGGAAGGCGGCCCCCATTCACGCGCGTCCGGCCCCCTGCGATTGTCCGAGTTCTCGTCCCGAGGGCGGTTGGGCCGGGCGCTGCGTGAGGTACCCGTTGTCCCAGATGGTGCCGTCCGAGAGGACGACCTCGCCGGTCTCCATCACCTGTTTCAAGCAGCGCAAAGACTCCTGCGCCTGCTGCCCAGGCTCTTCGCCGAAGAGCTTGGCGACCAGAGCGCCTATAGCGCCGCCCGGCGGGTTGTAGCTCATCTCGACGCGTACGATTGTGCCGCGATTGCCCGGAGCGCGCTCGAAGCTGACGGAGCCGGAATTCTCAACGTCCGCGCCTTCGAGCGAGCGCCACGCGATCAGCTCGTTGGGACGGTCTTCTATAATCTCGGCGTCCCACTCGACGGTCGTCCCGGCGGGCGCTTTCGCCACCCAGTGCGAACGGCCCTCTCCGGTCTCGCGCACGGATTCCAGGTGGTGCATGAAGGTCGGTAGATTCTCCAAGTCACGCCAGAATTGATAAAGCTCTTCGGGCGAACGATTGATTATCAGGCTCTTCTTCACTTGATTCGTCCCTCCCGTAGCAGCGCCGTTATTACTGCTGAGCTGTTGGGCGCAGAGCACATCCAGCGCCGTCACCGCGAGCACGTTCGCGGTGGCGAACGCGACGCGTCCCTTGTTTGATTCAGGTGAGGCAAAGGCTGCACCGAGCGCCGCCAGGTCTAAAGCATCGCCGGCGACTCTCGCCCAGACGGCCGCCGCCGGTCTTCTACCCTGTGAGAATATGCCTATGCCGTGGCATATCTCGCGCAGCCCCATCAATCGAATAAAACCGGTGTTGCCCCGCACGCCCGAGATTTTAGCGATGCCGCGAGGCGCTAACAGCTCAGCCAGCCCGAGGCCGATGCTGAACCACCCGAGCCCGCGCGCCAGCTTCTCCGCGTTGATGTTCTTTAGGCCGCCCTCGGCCGCGTGCGCCCGTACAGGCGGCAGAGTGCCCCTCGTCGTTTGGCCGGCCTGTGAGTGTGTTTGTGACGACTCGCGCCCGGACTGTTTTTGTCCGTCGCCTCGTCCTTCTGTCGCTTGTGCCTGTTTCTTCGTAGCTGTTGCCATAATCTTTTTCTCCCCTGTACGATTTGTTCTCTTGACCTAAGCTTCCGTCCGGGCCCAATCAGAGCTTATGGAACGTCTCTCTATTGGCCCCGGTTCTGCGGCGCATTAACTGCCCCGGCGCTATGCTCACTCTGCTGCTATCCATCAGAATGATAGTGTAAAACCACCGCCACCGCCTGACGTGCAGTGTCTCTTCACCTGCCCCCTCTTCGACAAAGCTCGTCATATTGAGAAGATGTGCGGCGTAGAATATTTATCCCGGTTGCACAAATCTATCGCTCGCACGTCAGTGAATCCGGGGGGGTTGTAGAGAAAAACTTAAACGGTGGCAGTGTTTGCGGCGATGATAGTCGTTTCCTTGCTCCCCCCTATGCTCGGTTAGACCTTCAAGGGCATTCCTGAACCTATGCGTTACGGGGGCAAATCTATCGCTCGCTTGTGCTGAATTTGTTTCGGCTTTATCTCACGGAATTGAATGTTTTAGTATCGGGTAAAGAGACGAGAAGGGTAAGGTTTTTCCTGAGGGCGAAAAGGGTATTTTCGAGAGATTGACGCTTAATGACACGCCCGACAAAGAGCCGGACGGCGGCTTGCCTCGCGTGAATGTCTTCGCCTTTGGTCTCCGTCGCCTCGTTTATGCTCTTTTAGGCCAATCGTTTCGCTTGAGAGATGCTTTTCGCGTAGCGTGTCGTGGCCCACAGGCGCACTTACTCCTTAAAACGCTGCTTCTCTTGAATGATTGACCGCCAGCGCGTCAGCCGGCGGGCTTCTCTTTTTCTCTTAACCACGCCTGGCCGTTGCCGTCGCACGAATTACTCAGGGAGTAGTTAACAGATATTTAATGCGACAGTAACGCGAATGTAAATCCGTTCAAATAACCTCCGCCATTGATTTACCTACAACCGCGTCGCGCACTTGTTCATTAATTGAGCACCACAACAACATCATCATCATCAATCCGTTCGGCAATCGTACTTTGCGTCGAGCGGGCGGCAAACGTCCGCTCACGCCTGTTTCAACTTTTAGCAAACTCCACAGGAGGCTTTATGATTAAGCTGCAACCGGGGCGGTTTCCCCGCAGTCTGTCTCTCATCATTGCGCTCGCGGCGACGCTGCTGCTTGTGCAGGCCGCTGCCTTTGCGCAAACCGACACGGGCCGCATCGTCGGCACGGTTAAGGACGTGAACGGCGGGCTCGTCCCCGGCGCATCCGTCCTGGTGAAAAACGAGCGCACGGGCGAAGAACGCACGGCGGTCTCGACCGCACAAGGAGCGTACATCGTTGCCGCGCTCAAGCCATCCACCTACACGGTCACTATCAACGGTCAGAACCTATCTGCGACACTCAAAGACGTTCAGTTGAGTGTCGGGCAGGAGCTAAATCTAGACCTCACGCTGCAAGCCACGGGCGTCGCCGCGTCCGTTGACGTGAGCGCCGGAACATCGGAAGCGGCGATAGATACCAGCTCGGCTCGAATCGGCGCAAACGTCAACCAGCGCGAGGTCGAGGGCCTGCCCTTGAACGGACGCCAGCTCTCGCAGCTCTACCTGCAAGCGCCCGGCTCTGTCAATACAGGCTCGGGCACATTCGGCGACATACGCTTTTCCGGTCGCGCCGTCGAGCAGAACATCGTTCGCTACGACGGCATAGAGGGGTCAGCCGTCATCGACGCGAGCCCCGGCAATCTCAACGGCGAAGTCCCCTCGCCGTTCCGTCTGCAATCCTCTCTGGAGAACGTGCAGGAGTTTCGCGTTGATTCGAGCAACTACCCGGCGGAGTACGGCACGGGCACGGGCGGACAGATCAACGTCGTGACGAAATCCGGCGGCAACCAGTTTCACGGCTCTGTGTTCGAGTATCTGCGTAATAACGCGCTCGATGCGGCCAACTTCTTCGATAACATCATCGGCAAGAAATCGACGCTTCGTCTAAATCAGTTCGGCGGCTCAATCGGCGGGCCCGTCATCAGGGACAAAACATTTTTCTTCTTCTCTTACGAAGGCTATCGCTTGCGGGCCGGTGTCAACTCGATTGAGACCGTACCGGGCCAGGCTTCACGCATCTGCGCCCCGCCTGTTGGAACCGGCAACATCGTTTGTAATGCCGGCATCCTGCCGCTCCTGCCCGCTTTCCGCGATCCAGGGGTGGCCGTGCTTCGAGTTGGCCCAGACCTCTTTGACACCGTACAGCTTCAATCGACCACCCGTGTTGATGAAAATGCTTTTGCCTTTCGCTTAGACCATAGATTTACTCAGGAGCATTCCATGTACCTGCGCTTCTTCCGCGACCAGGGCCGAAACGACCAGCCCGAGGGCGTTACGGGTCGTCATATCAACTTCGTCGCCAATCCGCAGAACGCCGTCTTCGCGCTTCAATCAATCCTGAAGCCGACGCTCCTGAACGAATTCAAGGTGGGCTTCAACGCAGCCTATACGCGCGTCAACGGAATTGCGCCGACCGTCAACGGGATTGACCTGTCTCAACTCTCGATCAACATCGCGGGTTCTGTCGCGGGGTTCGCTCTACCGGGTCAGGGCACGAATGCTGGCGTCGCGTCGCCCGGCGGACTGGTGCGCGCCAACAGCGCGACGAACGGGCGCGGTCAACCCTACACGCCCTACTCGCTCTCCTTCATTGATAATCTGAATTGGACAAAGGGGAAACACAACTACAAGTTCGGCGGCGAAGCTCGCCTGATACGCTTGTACACGGACAGGCAGGGAGGAACGACCTACACCTTCTCGAACATCAGCAATTTCTTGTTGAACCAGCCGCAGTCCATACAGTACCTGGGCGACGTGAGCGCGCCGAGCCCCTTCAATAACGGCGCGACGGGTCAGCGCCGTGCGGAGCAGGAATATTACATCGCCTACGCTCAGGATGAATGGAAGATTCGTCCGAACCTGACCTTGAATTACGGGCTGCGCTACGAGTATTACACACCTTTGCGCGAAGCCAGAGACCTGCAAATCCTGTTCGACATCGACACGGGCATCCTGCGTAACCCGGCTGGAGCTGCCTTCAAAGCCTCGAAGACAAATTTCGGCCCGCGCGTCGCTCTGACGTGGTCGCCGCGCCCGGAGAGCGAGGGATTCTTCGGAGGCGGCCGCACGGTGCTGCGCGGGGGCTTCGGCATCTACTACGGGCCGGGGCAGACGGAGGACCAGATTCAGCCGATTGAGTCAGACCGCATCAGCTCGACCTTAACGAGCGGGCCGCTGCTGACCTTCAATCCGAACCAGACCGCAGCCGTCAATGCGATCATCAATAACTTCGTCAATAACCCTCTGAACCGCTCATTCCAGCCGCGCGCTTATGCGTCCGAGTACGAGATACCGGAGAAGGTTTACCAGTACAGCGTGTCGGTGCAGCAAGAGCTGCCCTACCAGATGGTCTTGACCATAGGCTACGTCGGCAGCCAGGGACGCAATCTCTTCCTGCGCAGCGTCGCCAACCAAATCCTTCCGGGGCAGACGACCATCACGAACGGCACGCCATTGCCGGCGGGCTTCGGCATCATCAATCGCACAGACGCGACGACGGGGCGAGTGGTCGCCGTCAACACTGTGCGCGAATTCGCAATCGTCTCGGGCACGAGCAGCGTGCAGAACCCTTTCGCAGAGGTTGATTATAAGACGAGCGGCGGCTCGGACAGCTACAACGCTTTGCAGATGTCGCTGGCGCGACGGTTCAATACGGGGCTGACCCTAAATGCGCAATACACCTTCGGACGCAGCGTCGGCAACACTGCCGGTTCAAACGAGGCGCGGACGGCGGCCAACAATGCGCGCGACCTGGACGCGTTCGACTATGATCGCGGCTACAACAATTTCGACGTGCGCCATACCTTCAACTTCAGCGCGCTTTACAGGCTGCCCATCGGCAGCGGCAAGAAGCTAGACCTCGGCGGCGTCGGCAATGCGCTCTTCGGCAATCTTGAGATCGGCACAATCGTCAACGCTCGCAGCGGCCTTCCGCTTGAGATCGGAATCGTCCGGCCCGATGTTGTTATTCAGTGTGTGAGCGCGGCGGGCTGCGTCGTGCCGACGGGCGCGGGCGGAGCGACAACCACTTTGGCACGCGGGTTTGTGGCGCAGTTGCCGGGAACAATCAACGCGGCGAACCCGCTGCCGCCCGGTTTCATCGCCGTCGTCAATACGCCCGGAGGCGGCGCTTCGCGCAACGTCCGTCGGCCAAACTTTGTACCGGGAGTTAATCCGTATCTGAACAACGACAGGAGCATCCTGAACCCGGCGGCTTTTGCCGCTCCCCTGCCGGGAACTTTCGGGGATGTTCCGCGCAACGCTTTGCGCGGGCCCAACTTCAAGCAGGTTGACTTTATCCTGAACAAGCGCTTCCGCCTGACGGAGAGCAAGACCATAGAGTTCCGCGCGGAGTTCTTCAATATCTTCAACTTCACGAACTTCGATGTTCCGGCCTCCAGGTTGAACAACGCTCTGCCGAACCTCACCTTCAACTCGACGACGGGACTTTACTCGGTCGGGTCTGGAACGCAACCCGGACAAGCATTCACACAATCGGCGGCGGGCGGCGCTTTCGGCCTGCTCAGACAAACCGTCGAGCGTACCGTCGGCCTCGGCACGAGCCGGCAGGTTCAGTTCGCCCTTCGCTTCAACTTCTAACAGCAGCGGCGGCTGACGGGTGACAATAAAGCCTTGCTCTTTGTTGTCGCCCGTCACCCGCCCCGGAACTCTCATGGTCATGATGCAGCCGAAACGCTTCGCCCCGGATACAGAGGCAGCTGTGTACGACGATGGCTACCTGCGGGTCGAGCACGACAACTATTACACAGCCTGTGCCGGGCAGCGTATTGATTTGCCTCGCTCGGAATTTCTGATCCTCTCGCGTCTCGCGCGCAACCCTGAACGAATCGTCCCGGCGGAAGAACTCTGGCAGGTCGCCTGGGCAGACCACAAGCCGTTCAATCCCGTCAGCCTGCGCGTCTACATCTACCGCCTGCGCGCCAGGCTTGAGCCCTTCGGACTCAAAATCGAGACGATGGTCGGCGTCGGGTATCGCTTGCGGCTCGCCCTTATCCAAAAGGCCGGAGAATCACGCTGAGATTCAAGCTCGTGCGGCCAAATCTTTACGAAATAAATTTAGGCTCAGTTCAGATGGATGTAACATCGCTGTTCTAAACTCTGCTTTCTGCGGTTTTCGCTGGCTGATAATCCGTTAAGGAGATTCTATATGCCGCCTTTGAATAAGATTGCGAGCCCCTTGATCGCGCTCCTTCTGGCTTTTGTTCTCTCGTTCGTCGTCGGATGCAGCGGCGAGCGCGGCGGCGCGGGTACTGGCGCTGGCGGACAGGTGCGTTTGCAAGGCGCGGGCGCGACTTTTCCCAACCCGCTTTATCAAAAGTGGCTGAGCGAGTATGGCAAGATCAATCCGAACATACGCATCGACTACCAATCGATCGGATCGGGCGGCGGTATCAAGCAGATCAAGGAGCAGACGGTTGACTTCGGGGCATCGGATTCGCCTATGAAGGACGAAGACCTCAAGTCCGCGCCCGGCGAGATACTACACATCCCGACGGTGCTCGGCGCGGTCGTCATCACCTACAACTTGCAGGGCATCGCGCAGCCCCTTCGCTTCTCGCCCGATGTGATCGCGGATATTTTTCTGGGAAAACTCAAACGCTGGGACGACGCGCGCATTAAGGCCGACAACGCCGGCGTCCAATTGCCCGCCGCAGACATCACGGTCGTACATCGCTCGGACGGCAGCGGAACGAGCGCGGTCTTTACGGACTATCTCTCAAAAGTCAGCCCAGAATGGAAGGAGAAGGTCGGGTCGGGCACGTCGCCCAACTGGCCTGTCGGATTAGGCGGCAAAGGCAACGAAGGCGTCACGGGCCAAGTCAAGCAGACGCCGAACACCATCGGCTACGTAGAGCTTGCCTACGCCGTGCAGAACAAGCTGCCCGTCGCGCTGATAAAGAACAAGTCAGGCAATTTCGTCGAGCCGTCATTCGATGCCGTGACGGCGGCGGCCGCCGAATCGGTGGCGACGACGCCCGAGGATTTGCGCGTCTCGATCACGGACGCAAGCGGCGCGCAAGCCTACCCCGTTTCGAGCTACACATACGTTCTCGCCTACAAAGAGCAAAGGGACGCCGCCAAGGGCAAAGCGCTCGTCGATTTTCTCTGGTGGGGCATCCATGACGGCGAGAAATACGCCAGGGATTTGCAGTATGCGCCGCTGCCGCAGGAGATCGTCAAGCGCGCCGAAGCAAAGATCAATGCGATCACACAAGGCGGCAGGCCGTTGCGCACTACCCAATGAAAGGAAAAGGGTCAAAGGCAAAAGGCAAAAGTCGGGGGACAGAGGACAAAAGCAATTTTAATAAAAATTTGGTTTCCGCCTCGCTTTTGCCTTTTTACTTTTACCTTTTTTAGTTATGGCTCAAACGCAACCAAAGCTTAGCTCGCCCTCTCCGGCTTCCGAGTATGGGGCGCGGGCGCGTCGTTGGAGCTTCAGGCGGGCGCTCGCGCCCACGGGCAACACGGGCGACGCTCTGTTTCGTGGGCTCCTGTTCTTCTGCGCGCTGCTGCTGCTCCTGATCGTCAGCTCTATGATCGTTGCGATGGCGGTCAATTCAAGGCTTTCGCTCGGCGAGTTCGGCTTCGGGTTTTTGACCGGCCGCTCCTGGGACCCTATCAAGGGAGAGTTCGGCGCGCTGCCCTTCATCTATGGCACTGTCGTTTCCTCTCTCATAGCACTCTTCATAGCCGTCCC
>DASQYE010000229.1:0-3501 GCA_035639355.1 Pyrinomonadaceae bacterium | reverse complement strand
CGTTGACGATTATCATTACGTCATCATCGACTGTCCGCCAGCGGCCGACTCGCCCGTGCCGCAGAGCGCCCTGCTGATTGCAGACCTGGCACTGGTGCCCATCATCCCCTCGCCGCTGGACATGTGGGCTGCGGTAGGCATTCGCCAGGTGATAGAGAACGTCGGCGACCTCAACGAAGCTTTGATGGCCAGGCTGGTCATCAACCAATGCCAGCCCAACACGAGCCTGGCGAGGGACGCCCTGGAAGTCTTGCCCGAGTTCGGCATAGACCTCTGCGCCACCTACCTGCACCAGAGGCAGGTCTATCGACACTCGGCCGTCTTCGGTCAGACCGTCCACGATTTCGGCAGCAAGGCTGCACCGGCCGTCGCAGAAGTGGAAGCACTCACGGGCGAAGTGCTGGAGCTTCTGCATCACACGGCGGTTCCATCCGAAACCTCCACGACGAGCGCGGCTTAGTTATGGCTAAGAGAGATATAAAGAAGGCTCTGGGAGCGTCGCTGAAGGCCGAAGAGCAGGCCGTCAAGAGCCGGTTCGAGAAGGCCGGAACCGTTCTCGGGGAAAAGGAGCCAGCGCCGCGCAAGCAGTCGCAGCCGGACGGCGCGGGCAAGCTCACCACGGACAGTTTCCATACCCTTGACGGCAAAGACGAGCTGCTCTCACGCCTCAAGAGACGGTGCAAAAGAGCAGGCATCAGCACCAACGAGAGCGAGATATTAAGGGCCGGGCTCTTAGCCCTCGACAGGATGCGGGATAGAGAGCTGGAGAGATTGTTTGAAGGCTTGCCACGAGAAAAGAGCGCCAGACCCGAGCGCGAGATTCTCACCTTCGTCGTCCATCGCATCTATACCATCAGATTCCGTCACACGCTACAGGTCAAGCACTTCAAATTTGCGCGTAAGATCATCATTCGCGACAAAGCGTCATAATCACAAGGGAAGTGATCGGATGAGTTGTTGAATAGTGGCAGCGCTACTTCAACTCGTCTTCCAGCGTCTCTCGCCTGGCCCCGACCTTCAGCCTCGTGGTAGTGGCTTCCGTCACACTTGAAGCGACCGGCTCCCTAGACTCAGGCAATTCCCTGGTGCTAAAGGAAGGTGGCAGCTCGCCCGGCCCCTGCGTTTCTCGCTCTCCATGTTTCTTGGCCCACAGCTCATGCACGCTGGTCAAGAGCAGGGCCAGGGTTACGACGAACAGAAACCCACTGGCGAATGAGACATCACCGTGCCCGAGCACTAGGAACCAAACGATTACGAAGAGCGAGGACAGGCCCATCAAAATCTGCCCGAAAGCCCTGCGGTGTTCGGCGCGAAACAACTGATAGCTCCGCCAGCCTCCACGGCCCCGGTCAATCACCTCGTCAACTCTGTGCGCGATAATTAAAGGTAGGCTCTTGGTGACGGCCTGCGATACCAGTCTCAGGTCTTCGCCGCAGCCACGGCAAAATTTGGTCTCCTGAGCATTCTGGACACCGCAATGTGGACAGTACATGGCCGTAAGCATGAAACATTCGGCACCCGAAGGTCAAGCGGCAATACCGCCGACGAAAAACAGGCGGGCTAATGCTCAGATTAACCCGCCCCACGCCTACAGCTTTCAAACATAATAGAGAGGAGAACTATGAAAGGAATGCTACCAGTGACCGTGAGTGTCGGATGAGTTGTCAGGCGGCGCAAACTTTGCCCAATGACTCGGCCCACTTGCCCACCACTACTGTCCCATACATCTCTTCTTCTTTCTGGCGGCGTATCGCGCAGGCCCTGCGGAACGCTCCCATCTCACCATATTTCCGAATCGAGACGCAGGTCTGCCCCTTCTTTTCTCTCCCGGCGTGCCAGGAGACTTGATAGACTTCGTTGTGGTAGATTTTGCCGTCCTTCCCCTTGTACTTCTTGACAGCCCGGCGCACGCCTACTACGCCGCTGTTGTTTCGCGGATTGTTGCCCACGACTACCCAATCCGTTCTTGGTTTCCCTAGCTCCTGCTCTAGCCGGTTGCGGCACTCAACGGCTTTCTCAAGTGCCGCCTCCTTGCCGCCATGAGCATTGTCGCTGATGAATTTTGACTTCGTGACTTTCTTTAATCTGACCCTCACGTACCAGCCGACTGTCTTTCTCTCAGGGCAGTCAATACGGCTGATGCCCTTATGTCCACTCTTCGCCATAAGTTCTTAAAGAACTCTCCTTCAGTACTAAAATTGTGAGTATGTGTAGAAGTTATCTCTTTAGCATCAAGATGTCAAAGAGGCAGATGTAAATTTGATGCCCGGTGCCGGAGAAGGTTGTGATGAAAGGGATGCTACGGCGAGTTTGGGTCTAATAAGTTGTTAGATGCGTCGGCGAAAGTGCGGAAGCGCGTCTGCTCCCAGGTATAGAAGAAATGCTTCCCTTCGCTCGGCGAAAGCTGTTTCGTGAAAAAGACCGGCGGAGGCCCATGATAGAGCCTCCGCCGGTCTAGGTTTGTGCAGATGCTTATTTTGGCGAAAGAGCACCCGCGATGGTTCAAGTGTAGGGCGCTGGAGGCTATTCCTCTTCGCCAGTGTTACCGTCGCCGCCAGCCGCAACGGCCGTGCGCGAAGGCGTGGGCACGTCGAGGCCGCCGACGATTTCCGGAAAATCTTCAAGGTCGCGGTCGCGGCCCACCTGATCTACCGTCTCGTCACGATCAACCTTGACGTTGCGATAAAACTCCATCCCTGTGCCGGCAGGAATCAGGCGGCCCATGATGACGTTCTCTTTGAGGCCGCGCAGGTAGTCCACGCGTCCCGAGATGGCCGCTTCCGTCAGCACGCGCGTAGTCTCCTGGAAGGAGGCTGCGGAGATGAAGGAATCGGTCGAGAGCGACGCCTTGGTGATGCCTAAAAGCAGCGGGTCTGCCTGCGCCGGCTCGCCGTCCAACGCGCGGATACGCTCGTTCTCGTCCTGGAAGCGGAAGCGATCAACCTGCTCGTCCAAAAGGAAGTCCGTATCGCCAACCTCCCTGATCTTCACCCAGCGAAGCATCTGGCGCACGATCACCTCGATGTGCTTGTCGTTGATGTTGACGCCCTGCAAGCGAAAGACCTCTTGAATCTCGTTGACGATGTATTCCTGCAACCGATTCATACCCATGACGCGCAGGATGTCGTGCGGATTCAGAGGCCCGTCCATCAAGGCTTCTCCGGCGCGAACGCGGTCGCCTTCCTGCACGTTGATGTGCGTGCCGCGAGGGATGTCGTACTCGCGCTCTTCGCCGTCGTTGCCGATGATGATGAGCTTGCGCTTGCCCTTGGCTATTGGCCCAAGCTTGACCGTGCCGTCGATCTCCGACATGACGGCCGTCTCGGCAGGCTTTCTGGCCTCGAACAGTTCCACCACGCGTGGCAGACCGCCCGTGATGTCCTTGGTCTTGGTCGTCTCGCGCGGAATCTTGGCGATGATGTCGCCCGGCTCCACTTCGTCGCCGTCCGTCACCATCAGGTTCGCGCGCACGGGCATCTGGTAAGTCTTCAAGACCTTGTT